>DAOQNB010000085.1:0-11319 GCA_035335845.1 Acidobacteriota bacterium
GACCAATGCACATCGGACGGAAGCCATGCACGTCGCGGACGGCGATCAGGCAATCGGTGGTTTGAATCAGAATCGAATAGGCGCCTTCAATCGAGCGAAAGGTTTCAACGACGGCTTCATACAGTGAGGCTTTGCGTGAGCGGGCAAGCTTGTGCAACACGACTTCGGTATCGCTGGTTGATGAAAAAATGGCGCCTTCGGCTTCGAGTTCGCGCCGCATCTCACTGGCAAAAGGAAGGTTTCCATTGTGGCAGGTCGCAATCTCACCCCAGTGACACTTGATCGCAAACGGCTGGGCTTCATTGATACTGACTTCTCCGGCAGTTGAGTACCGGACATGGCCAATCGCCCGGTTGCCAGGCAATCGCCGAAAGGCTTCCTCGGTGAAAATTTCGCTTACGTGACCCATGCCGCGTTCACTATACAGCCGGTTCCCATCGCTTGAGACAATCCCGGCTGATTCCTGACCCCGATGTTGCAGGGAGTACAGACCAAGATAGGTTAATCGGGCGGCTTCGGGGTGTCCCCAAATACCAAAAACACCACATTCTTCGCGAAATTTATCGTGCATATCAGAATTCAAGAAGTTACAGGGGCATC
Source organism: Acidobacteriota bacterium (assembly GCA_035335845.1). Taxonomy (GTDB): domain Bacteria; phylum Acidobacteriota; class Blastocatellia; order Chloracidobacteriales; family Chloracidobacteriaceae; genus JACQXX01. Next base: position 601 of record DAOQNB010000085.1, read on the forward strand.
GTTCAAACGAGATCAACGCGGGAGTCACTTACAGTAAATACATCAGCCAGCTCAGTGCCAGGCCAATTCCAATAAATGACAGAAAAACCCGCAATCCATAGAGGAAGCGTGCTTTGGGTGTGCTGACTTCGCTTGAAACACCTGCAAACACGGCAGAGACAAAAGCTGCAAAAAGTACCATTAAGAGGAAGTGCATAGTATTACGATGTCAGGAAACTGGACCTCTGAAGGAATGCAAGATGACGGGCGAGAGCCTGCTCAATTCTTCGGTCCGATGTCTTCACCCGGTGTTGTTGGCCCTGGGCGTGTGAATTTTCAGCCCTCAACCCCAGGCCCTGGTTCAGGCTTTGCGTCCCATACCAATATCGAAGGCATCAAAAATAATCAGATAATTGAGCAATCCCGCCACCGCCAAAAAATTGTTGGCATGTTCAAACAATGGCAGGCCCGGCAGAAGTTCCCGGCCAACATTAAAAATGTACAAAACCGGGTATACCAGGCCAATCCCAATGTCACTGACAAAATATAATTGTGACAACCGGTCCATATCCGACCAGGTATAGAGATGTCCTTTCATCAAGAGCCCCAGTCCAACCATGCTATAAATACAGATGAGAAAAAGCATTCCCCGGCCTTTTTTCCCCAGTACAAAATGCCCGGCGCCTGGAACAAGTGCGGCAGCAATGCAGGCGGTAAACAATTTAGGAAATGGCACTGCCGGGAATGGACTTTTAAGGGCTATCTCAGGTTTTGAATTCATGCGTTGATGTTTTTTTGGAGCAGAAAACCAAAATGTTGACACCAGCCGGTGTCAGAGCGGTGGTTTGGTGGTTGCCGGGAAAGGATCTCTCTGTTCAATCTTCCTGTCAGGCTGGGTTTTACGGGCTAATGCTCCTCATCAACATGAGAGCGATGGCCTTCTGAGGCCAGCCACCAACCATCAGGTACTTTTTCTCAGATGGAGCACGGTCAGTCGGCTGCAATTGGGGTAATCCCCAGGGCACGCTGCAGGGAAGATAGAATTTGATGTTCGGCGGCTTCTAATGGGCCTTTATAAGCACACCCGGAGGCATTGCGATGCCCCCCACCGCCAAATTTTTCAGCAATTTTGGCAACATTGACATTGCCTTTTGAGCGGAGGCTGATGCGGAAATGATCTGGCTGCATTTCTTTAAAGAAGGCGACGACTTCGACTTCTCCGACCGACAGTGGATAGTTGACGATTCCATCCAGGTCATCTTCGCTGGCGCCAACCTGATTCATCAGATGATTGGGCATGGTGACCCAGGCGATACGCCCGGTTTCATCCCGTTGAAGCGTCGAAAGCACTTCGCCGAGCAGTTTAATTTTGGTGTAAGGATTGGAGTAAAACAGGGAGTGCGAAATGAAGGCTGGACGGGCGCCACGCCGGACCAGTTCCGACGCGATTTTGAAGGTTCGCTCGGTGGTATTTGAAAAGTGGAACGATCCGGTATCGGTGAGCAATGCCGTGTAGACACATTCCGCAATTTCCTGATTGACCGTGACCCCCAGGGCTTTACACAAGTTATAGATCATTTCCCCAACTGCCGCCGCTGTTGAGTCAATCCAGTTAATTTGCCCAAACAAAGCGGTTGTACTGTGATGGTCAATATTGACAACAAATTGTTTTTCAAGGCCGATCAACCCTGGGCGATCAATATCGCTGCATTCGATCACAAACGCCGCATCAAATGGCTGTGTGATCTCGGGCATTTTAAGGATATCTTTGGTCCCGGGTAAATTCCGGTAGGCGTAAGGCACACTGTCTTTGATGATGACACACACATCTTTGTTGAGGGCTTTCAGTGTCCAATAGAGGGCAAGGGATGATCCAATACTGTCTCCGTCGGGGCGGACGTGAGATGTGATCATAAACCTGTCTTTGGATTCAATGAGTTCAACCACCTGACTGAGCATAAGCAATCTCCGAACGGTCGCAAGGTTTGAGCGAGAGAACATCTGGCCAACTGGAGGGACCAGTGGGGCAATTGACGCTCTGGTTCAGAAACAAGGTGCGGTGGCCAAAGCCCTGGATCTCTGGCGGTCTTTTTTTCCTGGATTGTCCGTCCCTGAAGTCACCCGTTTCTGTTGCCGGCAGAGCTGAATTACATTTCAGAGTCGGATTGATCCGTCGTTTCCGAAGGCGTTGATGTTCCTTTTTCTTCGCTTAATAGCTGCTCAACGCGCAGGGCCTGGGCGTAAGCAACATCATAGACAAAATGGAGTTGTGGGGTTTTCCGCAGATTGAGTCGCGCCGCAAGCTGGTGTCGAATAAACGGACTTGCGTGATTTAAGGCATCAATCAGCAGGGCGGTATCGGGATTTTCCCCTGTGGTGACCACAAAAACCCTGGCGTGATGCAGGTCTGAAGCCAGTTCGACTCCGGTGACATCAACTCCGTGGATCCGGTCATCAGAAACTTCAAAGCAGATAATTTCGCAGATTTCTTCGCGTACGCTTTCAGCCAGACGTTCACGGCGATGGTTGACTGAACCACTTTGATGTCTGGATCGTGACGATTGCGTTCCTAAACGCCCCATACTTCTATCTTTGACTTTCAAATTGAAAAAGGGTTGAGGTTGAGGGAGGTTTCGTTGGCTGAAAAAACCTTTTTCTTCCAAACCTCAAACCCCAGACCCCAAACCCAGGTGAATTGATGGCATCATTCGGAGGTGTTGCCATTACAGTTCGGTTGGCAGCACTTTTTCCGTGGTAAAAACTTCGAGCACATCGCCCGGCTTGATGTCATTAAAGCGTTCGACACCAATACCACATTCAAATCCGGTTTTGACTTCACTGGTATCGTCCTTAAAGCGTCGCAACGAACTCAGGTGGCCTTCAAAAATCACGGTGTTGTCACGCAACACACGTACCTGAGCTGTGCGTTTGATGACTCCATCTGTGACCATACAGCCAGCCACGTTGCCGACTTTCGGAATTTTAATGACCTGACGAACTTCAGCGCGGCCCAGTTGAACTTCCTTGAGGGTCGGATCCAGCATACCGATCATGGCTTTGCGCATTTCTTCTTCGACTTTGTAGATAATGCTGTGCATGCGGATATCGACTTTTTCTTGTTTGGCCAGTTCGGAAACACGCGGTGCCGGGCGGACATTAAACCCAATAATGACACAGGTATGCGCCATATCATTGGAGGCTGAAGCCAGCAAGACGTCAGATTCAGTAATGGCACCGACGTCAGCCCGAATCACCCGCACTTTCACCCGTTCAGACGAAAGTTTTTCAAGGGTGTCGCGCAAAACTTCAACCGATCCCTGGACGTCAGCCTTGAGGATCACCAGCAATTCTTTCAGTTTGCCGGCCTTCATCTGTTCAAACACATCTTCCAACCCACGCGCCGCGCTGCTTGAAAGCTGTGCAATGCGGTGTTTGGACTGTCGCCAGGTGGCGACTTCCTGGGCTTTGGCTGCATCCGTTACCACCTGAAACAGGTCACCGGCTTTTGGAACACCTTGCAACCCAAGGATTTCCACCGGAATGGCCGGACCGGCACTCTGGACATTTCGACCACGGTCATCAAAGAGTGCCCGCACCCGGCCAAAATTCAGGCCGGCGATGATTGGATCTCCAATGTTGAGCGTACCTTGCTGGACCAGAACACTGGCCACAGGACCCCGGCCTCGATCCAGTCGGGCTTCGAGGACAACTCCGGACGCAAGCCGTTTGGAATTGGCTTTCAGTTCAAGGATATCCGTTGTGAGAATGATCATTTCCAGCAGGGATTCGAGGTTGATACGTTGCTTGGCCGAAATTTCGACCATCACCGTATCTCCGCCCCAGCCGTCCCACAACAATCCATGATCGGCCAGTTCTTTCTTTACCCGATCAATATTGATTTCAGGTTTATCAATCTTATTGATTGCCACCACCATGGGCACACTGGCGGCCCGGGCGTGGTCAATCGCTTCAATTGTCTGGGGCATCACGCCGTCATCAGCGGCAACCACAATCACGGCCACGTCGGCACCTTTGGCACCACGGGCACGCATCAGGGTAAAGGCTTCGTGGCCTGGTGTATCAAGAAACACGATCCGGCGCAGTTTTTCACGGTCATCCGGATCGGGAACTTCAACTGAATATGCCCCAATGTGCTGGGTGATACCGCCCGCTTCGCCAGCCGCCACCCGGGTATTTCGAATTGCATCGAGCAGGCTGGTTTTCCCGTGGTCAACGTGACCCATGACGGCCACCACGGGTGCGCGGTCTTCATCCGCATCTCCGGTTGAGGGTTCTTCCGTGATTTCCTGTTCGGCCACCATTTCTTCAAAGCCACCGATTGAAACTTCAAAGCCAAATTCACGGCCAACTTCACGCATCATCTCTTCGGTCATGGCCTGATTAATTGTCACCATCAGACCCTTGGTCAGAATCAGCGCCACCACGTCTTTTGGCTTGACTTCAAGTTTTTCAGCCAGCTCTTTTACGGTTGTGCCTTCAGGAACGCGGATGGGTTTCAGCTCAGTGAAGGTTGGGCGCGGAGCTGGTGTAATCAGTTTGGTTGGGGTTGGACGAAGCCGGAGATCACGCTCATGCTGCTCGCGCTTATTGGTGCTATCTGTTCGAGCCTCTTTTCCACCGCCACCAGGTCGGCGTGCGCCGGGCTTGTCATTCCGACCTTTCTGGTCTTTGGGTGGAATGTAGGTTGTCCGGGTCGGAGCTGGTGCGGGGGTGGCTTCCGAAGAAGCTTCACGCGGTTGACCTGGTCGGGGAGCTTCGCCGCCTCGCCGGGTGTCACCTTCGCCCTGTGGCCGTCGGGCTGGTGCCTGACCACGGGGGGGAAATCGCCGGTCATCGGTGTGGGTGCCAGCTTCGGTCGGTCGCTGTGTTGGTGGTGCTGGTCGGGCTGAGTGGGCCGCTGGTGGTGGTGGGGCCGGTTTGGCCATGGGTGGCACCGGTGGCGGCGTAATTGGGCGAATTTGAAACACCGATGGGGTGTGCTGTGGCGGTGGGGCCGCGACTTTCGGTTCAACTGGCGGCGGCGGCGGTTTAGGAACAGAGATTTCGCGTACGGTTGGTGCTGGAACAGTTTTTGAAACAGGAGCTGGTTGAGGGGTCATTTCTTGTGATGGAACTGATGGGAGAACTGGTGGCGTCACCGGCGGCGCGGCAGGTGGTTCAATTCGAATGACGCGCGTGGTCGTGACTTCGGGCTCAGGTGCTTTGGCGGGTGCCTCAACCTGAACGGGACTGGCACTGATGGGTGGAGGTGGAACAACGACTGGTGGTTCAGGTTGAACGGGAACTGGCGGCGGCGGCTGGATCGAGTGAACCGTCGGCAGTGTCCGTGGAACTGGAACCGGGGGCGTTACCTGTGGTGGCGGGGCAAGTGGCACCACTCGGAGCGGCTGAATCTCGGTTGATGGAGGTTCTGGTTCGTGGCTGGGTGTTGACAGCGTAGGGGATTCAACCCGTCTTACGCCTTTGATCAACTTCGGCATAGTGGTGACTGGCCGGGGAGGTGTGACGCTTGGCGGTGGCTGCACCGCTTCGCTGACCACGTGCCCACCCTTCATCAATTTAACCGGAGCCGCGGGAGTCGCCCGTTTGGGAAAGTAGAGATTGCGTACTTTCTCGGCAATATCGTCCGGGACGGAATTTGACGCTACACGAACGTCATATCCGAGGCGACGCACCTCATCCATGATCTTTTTGTTGTCCAGCTTCAACTCTTTGGCCAGATCGTAAATTCTGATCTTCGACATGCACACTCCGTTTTGATTGCAGTAATTGCGATAGCGCCAGGCTGGTCAGTGGCCGACTGGGCAGCCTTTGGCCAATGTCTGGTTGATTAGTCCTGGGTGGCCGATTCGGCTTCCTCCTCTGGTTCAGAAGTCGAGGCGGCGGCTTGGTGGAGCCTTTCGTCAAATTCCGGGGAAGCTTCATCGGAGGGCTCCCCGTCACTGTCGGACCAGGTTTCGGGTTGATCGGCTTCGCCAGCGCTGGCCGCTGAAGCCTCCCGCTCGCTCATCCGCTCTGATTTAATCTGCATAATTTGATAGGCCTGTTCGGCCAGCGTCTGGGCTTCGTCGAGACTGACATCCAGGATATGAGCCACGTCATCAACACTGCACTCCGCCAGTTGTTCAACCGTTTCAATACCAGCTTCCGCCAGCTTTTTGAGGTAGGAGGAATTCATTTCCCCAACGGCGGCCAGCGGTACGGTTGGCGCCGACAACAAGGCTTCCATTTGACTGGCGACCTGTCGCTTCATCTCACCTTCGCTGCGGATATCAATATGCCAGTCAACCAGTTTGGCTGCCAGGCGAACATTTTGTCCTTTTTTGCCAATCGCCAGGCTGAGTTGTGAATCTTCGACGATAACTTCCAAATGCTGACGTTGAAAATCAATGATCTGAACTTTGCTGACTTTGGCTGGGGATAGCGCATTGGCGGCAAACACCACCGGGTCTTCCGACCAGGGGATAATATCAATTTTTTCGCCCCGGAGTTCACGAATCACAGCCTGAACACGTGATCCTTTCATCCCAACGCAGGCGCCAACCGGGTCAACATCCGGGTCGTTTGAGTACACAGCGACTTTGGCCCGATCACCTGGTTCGCGGACGGCGGCTTTGATCACCACGGTTCCATCATAAATTTCGGGGACCTCGGTTTCAAAGAGTCGCTTGATGAGTTCCGGGCTGGTGCGTGAAACTTCGACCTGGGGGCCCTTGGCTTCTTTGCTGACATTATTGATGACGACACGGATGCGGTCACCTTGATTGAACGGTTCGACGGGTGATTGTTGCGAGCGAGGCAAAATAGATTCAATTTTTCCAAGGTCAACAATCATGTTACCGCGTTCAAATCGTTTGACAAAGCCATTCACCATTTCGCCGATGCGGCTGATGTATTCATTGTAAATATTGTTGCGCTCAGCTTCGCGGACTTTCTGGAAAATAATCTGTTTGGCCGTTTGAGCAGCAATGCGTCCCATTTCTTCCATCGGGCGCGGAAATTGCAGCATGTCGCCAACTTCGACCTCGACATCTTCGCCAAAAATTGCCCGTGCTTCATCGAGTGAGATTTCAGTTTCCGGCGAATGGACTTCGTCGGTCACCTGCTTGAGCGCATAGAGTTCAAGCTGTTGCGTCTCTTCGTTATAGATCACGTGCAGATCTTCTTTGGTTTTGAAATGTTTACGCGCGGCAGTAGCCACGGCGTCTTCGACGGCGCTGATGACGATTGAATGGTCAATATTTTTTTCGCGGCACAACTGTTCAATTGTTTCCGCTAATGGACTGCTGCTCATAGACTCTCCGTGTATTCGAAGGAATATGCGGTATGTGTCGGCAGAAGAGGTGCGGGGTGATCCGTATGGTAAACGGTTTCCACGGCCTACGACGGCTTACGTTGCTGAGATTTTTCTTTAGCAACCCGGAAAAGGTCTGGCAAATTGACTTCCAGGTGCGCTTTTTCAATCCAGGAAAACGGGATTTCCAGGTCTTTACGGTCGGTTTTGCGGTTCCCTTTGATCGAGATCATGACCATCGGCTCGGCGGGACCGGATGAAGGCTCTGGAGAAACCTCCGGTTCGCGCACACCAAGGAGTGTGCACCGGAAGTTGCGGCTGCCATCAATTGGGTGGGAGGTGCGGAGCTTGATTTGGTGGCCGGCAAAACGCTGATAATCCTTGAGGCGATACAGGCCGCGTTCGACGCCTGGTGAGGAGACTTCCAACAAATAAGTCTGAGGGATGAGATCAGCCTGATCCAGTTGAAGTCCAATTTGGTGGCTTAGATACGAGCAATGGTTGAGTGTAATTCCCTCTGGGTGGTCAACCAAGACCCGTAGCACGCGTTGCTTTGATTCATCGGTCACTTCACAGTGAACAAATTCAAAGCCCGCTGAAGTTATAACCTGCTCGATCAATTCTTTTACTTGCTCGTCCACGCGTGATGAAGGGAGTTTGGGGTCACAGTCGTGATTTTTCGAATCTGAAGGTTGCGGCTGTGAACGCAAACCTGAGATCTGCTGTATGTAAATCAAGGTGGGCGTTGCTGCCCACCTTTGCGTAAGCCTTTAAGTATATATGCGGTGTGTGAAGAGGGCAAGTAGATTGTGCACAACCTCGAATGGTGTCACACCTGGCCTGTAAGATATGGTACTATACAGCCTGCTCCCCCTGGTCTTTCCTGCTGGTTAGGATGAGTTCTACTCTGGCTCCGTACAAGGGATAACCACTATGCGCAAACGCCGACCCCGTGCCGTTTCTCAACACAAATTGGCGCGCCGAGACGAATTGCTGGTTTTGACGGCTGGCTTTTTGAAGCGTGTCCAGGTTGATTTTAAAGAAACTTACGCCTTTGAAGTCACCCATCAGCCGATTTATCTTCCGCACCTGCCCTCTGAATTCGAAGGGTTTCGCATTGTTCAGCTTTCAGATATTCATCATAGCCCATACCTGACACTCGAACATCTGTCTGAAGCCGTAGCGATTGCCAACAATCTGGAACCGGACCTGATTGTGTTGACCGGGGATTACATTACGCACACTGCGGTCTATATCGAGCCATGTGCTGAACGGTTGGGGGATTTGAAAGCCAAACATGGCGTGTATGCGGTTTTGGGGAACCACGATGTCTGGGTCAATGCCCGTGCCGTCACCAAAGCCTTTGAACGCCATCACATCCATGTACTGACCAATGTCAACACCGAAATTTCGATTCGCGGGTCATCCATCTGGTTAAGTGGCATTGGTGATTTGATGATGCACTTTCACGATTTACCAGCGGCCCTCAAAGGAACCACGTCAAAGTTTCCCCGCATTCTGCTTTCACATAACCCGGAAATTATTGAAGAAGCAGCCTATTCAAATGTTGATCTGGTGCTGGCCGGCCATACCCATGGCGGACAATTTCAGCTTCCGTTGATCGGGTCGCCCATGGCGCTCAACCGATATGGACGACGCTATGCCCGTGGGTTGGCGGCGATGCAGGATACACAAATCTATGTCAATCGAGGGCTTGGCACTGTGTTTGTCCCGGTGCGCTATCAATGCCCACCCGAGATTTCGTTGCTCGAACTCACGGCTGACCCGCTCAAACCTTTGATGTCTGAGTGACTGGCCTGTCTGGTTCCAGCCGAAAGTTACCACCTCTCAGCAAAAGAGTTCTTTGAGCGAGTGCGTCAAGCCGCCGAATTCCAGAATATTTTTCCTGATTGCTCCTGCTGTGATAACGCGATATGTCTGAGAGTTTCCGCCAGCCAACATCATTTGAGATTTCACGACAGGTTCTCACCTGGCCCAATCTGATTACCACGTTCCGGATTATGTTGATTCCAGTCTTTCTGCGCTGCATTTTGATTGGGCGCTATGACTGGGCGCTCACGGTTTTTGCCGTGGCTGGGATCTCTGATGGATTGGATGGGTATCTTGCACGGCGACTCAATCAGCGTACGATATTAGGTCAAATGCTTGATCCTATTGGGGATAAGCTTTTGATGGTCACCAGTTTTCTGGTTCTGGCCTTGCCTGGAAGCTATCATATTCCCATTCCCTGGTGGTTGACGTTTTGTGTCATCGGTCGCGATATTGGCATTGTCTGTGCGGCGGCTGTGATTTATTGGCGGACCGGGTTTCGTGACTTCAAACCCTCGCTACCTGGAAAAGTCAGCACCGTGGTGCAGGTCTGTTTCATTGTTTTTTTTCTCATCGCTCAGTTATGGGGACTGGCTCGCGTCTGGATTGTGGCTGCCAGTCTTGTAACGGCTGGAATGACCTTGTTTTCCGGGTTTCACTATGGATATCGTGTGAATCGCCAACTGAAAGCATTTGCTCAACGAAAGCCACTTCAGTCGCAACTGGGTGCCACATCACAAGCAACATCTACCCCAAACTCAGACGAGAATAATTCCTCACCTCAACCTCCAGTGATTGCCCGATGAACCAGCCTTCTCTTCCTTCTGTGCCGCCACCTTCCGATCACCCCGCACCCATTGCGCACGAGCCCTCTGCCTGGTGGAACCGATTGCGCTGGCCACGGTCGCTTCCAATCCTGGTTGGCATTATTTTGCTGCTCGTTGGAATCAAAGTGGTCGTGACCGCAATGGCCGCAGTTTCTGAAATTTTGAAACCAGTCTTTGTTCCGCTGTTAATTTCTGTTGCCCTGGCCTATTTGCTCAGTCCATTGGTGGGGTGGTTACAGAGTCTTCGGCTCAAACGTCACCTGGCGGTTCTGGTTGCCATGATGATTGGCGGTGGGGTCCTGGTCTTCCTGTTGACCTTGCTCATTCCCATTGGGGTTGAGCTTTCTGATGCCACCACCAAAGTTCCAAAGATTGCTGAAAGTCTCAAAACCTGGGTTCAACCCCGGCTGGATGCCCTGCATAACCAGTATCCTGCCACCTATGATCATGTGGTTGAAAAGGTGCGATCCCGTCTCCAAAACCCATCTGAACTCCTGGAACCCATTATCCAGGGGTTTGGGTCGGTGTTTTCCAATCTGGTCAAGCTGCTTGGAACACTGCTGAACCTGATCCTGATTCCGTTTTTTGTTTATTACATCCTCAATGACACACATCTGTTACGTGATCACGTGCTTGATTTGATCCCCCTGCGCAACCAGCCCATTGCCCGCCGTTTGATCAGTCAGACAGATGGCATGCTCAGTAACTATGTTCGTGGCCAGTTACTTGTCTGTTCAGCAATGTCAGCATTATATGTGATTGGTTTCT
>DAOQNB010000086.1:0-11201 GCA_035335845.1 Acidobacteriota bacterium
GGGCTGTATGTCCATCCTCAATTTAGTCGGCAGGGCGTCGGCACCGCGTTACTGAATGCAATTTTGGAGGTGGTACAGGCCAGAGGTTTTTCTGAAATCTGGTTGACCACAACCAGCGATCATCTCTGGCACCAACCCTTCTATGAACGCCACGGGTTCCTGGTTGCTGAAGGGGCGGTTGTTCCCCCTGAAATTCAGGTGATGCTCCAGATTGAAGCCCGGATGGGATGGCGGACCCGCCGGGTTGCCATGCGACGAATAATCTAATCACTGTTAGCCGTCTTTGGTGAGTGCCTGCCGGATTTGTGCTTGAAGTTCTTCAAGCGAAAAGGGTTTGACCAGTCGTCCGATAAATCCAAAGTCGGCTGGATACGCCAGAGCTGGGTCCTGAGAATAGCCGCTACACACAATGGCCCGAATCTGTGGATTGATTTTCTTGAGTTCGTTGAGTGTCCAAATCCCGCCTTTACCACCTGGAATCGTTAAATCCAGCAACAGGAGGTCAAATGGGGTGCGGCTGTGGAGCGCCTGAGTATAGAGTTCAACCAGTTGTTCGCCCCGACTGGCACCAGTTGCCTGGATGCCAAGCATGTAGAGCATTTCGAGGGTTATTTCACGGACTCCGTCATCATCATCTAAAACCAGAATCCGGCAATTTTCAAATGTGGGGGTAACTGGGACCGAGAGCGGCTCTGGCGTTTGTTCAACCAGGGGCGAAATCGGAAGCAAGATCTCAAACTGGGTGCCTTTGTTCTGACTGGAAGTCACATTGATGGTCCCGCCGTGTTGCCGGACGACCGAATACACCACTGCCAGTCCCAGTCCGTGGCCGGTTGGTTTCGTGGTGTAATATGGATCAAAGATTCGATTCAAAATATTGGCTGGAATGCCGTCTCCTTCGTCATCAAAGGTCAGTCGCAACAGTTCTGACCGGTCTTGGGGAGAGGTGATGACCGATGCCGAGACCACCAGATTTCCCCCGGCTGGCATGGCGTCGCGGGCATTGATCACCAGATTTTGAATCACCTGCCCAAGCTGACCTGGATCTGCATCAATCAGCGGAAGATGGGGGGCAAACCGAAAAATCGGTTCAACTGATGATCCACGAAGGCAGAACGTCACTGTCTCAACCACCAGCGCCTGCAGATTAACCTGACTTTTAATGGGTTCACCGCCTTTGGCAAAAGTCAGCAACTGCTTGGTCAGATATTGCGCCCGGCCAATCGCTCGTTCAGCTTCGGTGAGACGGGTTTCGAGCTGTACGGGAGATTTCGCCCGACGAGCCAGTGAAATATTGCCGAGCATACTGGTCAGCATGTTGTTGAAATCATGGGCAATGCCTCCCGCCAGTGTTCCCAGGCTTTCCAACCGGGCCACCTGACCACGTTCGGCTTCAGCCTGCTTGACATCCGTAATGTCAATGCAGGTGCCGATGTGCCCGACATACTGGCCGGTTTCTAAAAACCGAGGTACCCCAACGTCCAGCATGATGCGATATTGACCGTCAAATCGTTTGAGCCGGCATTCAGCCTGAAACTTTATCTGGTCAAGAGCCGCCTGCTGACAGGTCCCCAGGAGTTTCCCCTGGTCATCAGGGTGCAGGCATTCTTTCCACCCAGTTCCGAGGTGGGATTCAAGCGGCTTACCTGTAAATTCCATCCATTGACGATTAAACCAGATGGTTTGACCGGCTTCATTGGTGACCCAAATCATAACGGGTGCGGTGTCGGCTAAAATCCGAAACCGGTTTTCACTCTCGCGGAGTGCCAGTTCGGCCATTTTTCGGGCTGTAATATCACGTTGGATGGCAACCCAATGGGTATACCAGCCGGTTTCATCGGCGACAGGCACAATATTGAGTTCTGCCCAAAACTCGGTGCCATCTTTGCGGTAATTTAAAACTTCAACCTCGACAGACCGCCATTCTTTCAAATGCCTGACAATTCGTTCTCGTGTCTCTTCGGATGTTTTTGGTCCCTGCAGCATCCGGGGAGTATTCCCAATCGCTTCTTGAGCCGTGTACCCGGTCATGCGTTCAAACGCCGGATTTACATACACAATCCGAGGGCCGGGAAGGTTAATCGGTTCGGCTTCAGTAATCAGGATCACATCATTGGCCCGCTCAACGGCTGATTCGAGCAATCGCAAGCGTTCGATGGACTGCCGGTGCTCGGTGACATCTTCGATGATAAATAAAAATCGTGGGTTTAAGATTGAGGAGGATGGAATTTGCGCCACCACGCCCTGAACCCAGCGGTTCGTATCGGCTTCAAACATATCAATTTTGGCCAGTTGCCCGGTTGATTGTGCCTGTCGGTACGCCTGAACCCATTTTCGGAGTGATTCCTGAGAGGTGCCCAATTCAGTTGTTTTTTTCCCGATAATCTCTTCCGGGGTTTTTCCACAGAGCTGGGCAAAACGACTGTTTACCAGGATAAATTGAATATCTTCATCTGGTGTGAGTTCAATGACGCCCAACCGGAACGGCGCATTATCAAAAAAAACACGCCGGATTGATTCGTTTTCAAGCAATTGCTCGGTCAGGCGTTCTTTTTCAGTTACATCAATCAAAATCCCATGCCAGATCAGTGAACCGTTTGGCTGGCGCATTGGAGAGGCATGTGCCTGGAGTGTGACTTTGGTGCCCTGGTGGTTAAAAACCTCAAATTCACCAGACCAGTCTGACGGATTTCTAAGCATGTCATACCGCTTTTGAACCAGAAATCGGGCTGAATCCGGAAGAAGTCGGGATTGAAATACCATCGGATCTTTCAGCACATCCTCTGGTTCCAATCCCAGCAGGTGCTTGACCCCAGGGCTGATATACTCATACCGGTTAGACCCGTCCGGGAACACCTGATACCGATAGAGAATGCCGGGAATGGATTCGATGGTTTGGTGAAGAGGGGGGCGGAGCTGGTCTTTGCCTGACACATTGACCTGAGCAAATGACGAATCAATGGGTGATTCGGTTGAACTGATGTGTTGCACGGGGGTCCCACCCGCCAGTGTCTCTTTCGTGCGGGGCGTCCTGGATTTGATGGCCCAGGGCAATCTGGCTGGTCGGTCAGTATGGACAATATCAACAATCTGACCTTCAGCCATCAGTCGAACGGCCATCGGATCAAGGTCTGGAGGAACAAATACAATGATTTCGTTACCAGGGAAGCTGGTAACGGCCTGGGTCAACCAGGGCACGGTCACTGCCGCAATAACCAGTACCTGGGGAAGCCTATCCGGAGGCGTAATGTGGCAATAATCTGATGTCAGAAGTATGTGTTCGGCGAGGGACCGGGAGTGAAGCGTCTCTGCAAAAAGATGAACGAAAGAGTGGGAGCTACCAGGCTGATAGCACGCAAAGAATTTTGACATGGGCAAGGTGCGATTGCGGCAAGAGGTCAGATCGAGGGCAAGAACCGCTCATTACACCATATGCTCCACAAAATTACCATCTCTGCAGCTAGATTGCGTCCGGTGCTTCAGTTGCCTGTTGGGATGCAATCTGGTTGAGTTGAGCACCTGAAAGCTGGCACTGACTGGTGGCGATACAACCCAGGATCCATAATGGAACCGTCAAAATCAGGAAAACCAGCATTGACGCGGCCACCGCCGCGTTTTTCTCTATTCCAACAAGTGTCAGGCCCAGGGTGCAAAAAAATTGATAGGTTCCAATATTTGAAGGTGTATTCGGGAGCATCGTTCCAAGCTGAACTAGCAGAAAAACGAGCAGAGCCGTCGGCAGGGCAACCTGAATCTGACACGCCCGAAGCGCGCCCCAAAAAGCCACAACCTGGGTTGATAAATACACGCCGGAAAGCACACCGGCGAGGGCCAGATGTCGTCCGGGTGTCAGTGACTGAACCCCCTGGACCAGAGGAAGCCACCCGGTTTGATACAGCCTGGACCAGATTCCGGCCAGGGGCGGTGACAGGGCTTCCAGCCTGGTTTTTGAGATTCCACCTGCCTGCCAGACCACCAGGCACCCCAGACCCGAGGCCACGATCATGGCGCCAGCCAGGATCCAGGTTGCTTCAACCACCTGTTTGGGAACGGGCAACCAGGTGGCTGCCATACTCAACGCCACAACCAGCCAGAACCCATCCAGCAGGCGCTCAACAATGATTGAGGGCACAATGGTTGTGACCGGCAGATTGGCCCATTTTCCAACCACCATCGCCCGAACGATTTCGCCCGCCCGGAGCGGAAGGATTTCACTGGCAAAAAGCCCGGCATATACCGCCTGGGTTGTCTGACCAACGGTGACCCTGGTTGGCCTGGGCAGCAGCGAGTGCCACCGCCACCCCTGGCTGACATAGCTGATTGTGTCGCACCCGACCGCCAGACCGACCCACCACCAGTTCACATATGCCGCCTGGTGAAAAACCTGGCCTGGGTTGACATCGTGGAGTACCCACACCAATCCCATCACCGCCAGTCCGTAAGGAAGGAATTTCAAAAATGTCTGGGAACTCACCTGTGGCAATCGAGTCAGGTTTTTCATAAAGTCACGGGTCATCTTTTCAGCGCTGGACGCCTGCGGTTGAGGTGGACAGATGTGCAATCCAGGCCAGACCATCTTTTAAAGCGGTATAAAAACCATCTGTATTTCCATCAAAGTGATGATTGTTGGCCTGAATTGTCCGGAGCATTTTGGGTTCGGCGGCTGAATGAAATAAAGTTTTGGTTTGGGCTGGGGTGATATATTCGTCGTGGGTGGAATTGACCATCAAAAAGGGCAACGGTGCGAGTTGGGGGAGATACTCTAAACTGCTGAAAGTTGGTTCATCCGGGTCCTTGCCCGTGACATAGGTCAGATTATCTTTCCAGCGCCATCCCAACACGCTGGTTTCAGGGAGTCCAATGGCAATCACGCCGTTAAAATAGGGTTTATTGGCTGCTGGCGCTCCACCCAGCAAACCCATTCCGGCGCCCTGTGACCAGCCGACAATCGTCAGGCGTTCGCCAGAATCACTGGTAATGGCCTGGGCCAGGAGCCGGTAATCGCCGCAAATATCAGCTTCAGAAAGGGTTCGACTGCCGGAAGTAAAGCTCTCCAGGTATTGTTTGGTATCAACCCCGTACACATCATAGCCCCAGGATGCCATCATCTGGGCCCAGGTGACACCCGTGCCAAACCAGCCGCCATCTCCAGGAAAATAAAGAACTTTCTGGTGTTTTGAAACCCCTTGGGCTGGAAGGTAATAGACCGATTGTGCCTTGTTTCGAATCAGAACCGTATTTTTGCCGGTTACGAATGTTTGAGCAGCACCCGGCGAGACCAGTGAAAACACCAGGCACAGGGCTGCCAGAAAACACTTTTGACCCATGATGACCTCCGTTGGTGAAATTCAGCCAGTTGACTGAATGCCAGCATTTCAAGTGGAAAATCAAACGGCGTGCGAAACACGGCATACCGTGACTCCCAACTGGTGGCGTATTTGCCCTTAAAGCGTTTGAGACCTTCAAAACTGAAGAAAAACTGCAGCGGTTGTGAAACCCGGTGAAGCGTTTTTTCGCCGATAGTGGGAACTTCATTGGGTTGTCCCAGGAGCGGGATTAACCCGAGATTAAACCGCTGGTATCCCTGGTCACGGCAAAACCAAAACAGGTTGATCAAGAGAAAATCCATAATGCCGTTGGGAGCATCTGGGCGATGCCGCATCAGGTCAATCGTGGCTTCACCCGGTGAAAATGACGGAATCAGGTTGGCAAAAGCCAGGACGGATCCAGTGGCGTCAACCGCGAGGGCAATCGGCGTGGTTTGCAAATAGGCCACATCAAACTGGCCAAGGGCAAACTGCCGTTCACGACGGCCCGGAATCCCAAGCCAGGCATTTGAAACCTGGCTGAGTTGCGCCATCACTTCAGGGGCCACGGGTGGGGTCACAATTGAAAAGGTGATGTGTTCTTTTTCCAGGTGATTGATCAGGTGGCGAAGCTTTTTCATCCGGCTGCCAGAAAGCGAAAACGTCGCCAGATCAACCACCGCATCCACACCCAGCTTGAGGTGTTGAAATTTGAGCCGCTGGTAAATTGGAAGAAAGTCAGGCAGTGTCTGGTAAAAGCCAACGTTCCAGTCATTTTCCTCGCAAAATTTGAGAAACCCGCGCAGCAACGGTTCAATTTCGGCTTCTGGTCCAACCGGGTCGGCCAGTACGAGCGCAAACCGTCCACTGACACGATAAGCCAGAAAACTGTGGCCAGTTTCTGAAAAATAGAATGTTTTGTCAGCCCAGGTTTTAAAGTAATCGAGCGCTGAGCGTCCGTGGGCTTCAACGATGCCTCTGGCCTGCTCACATTCCTGCGGGTGGGTTCGAAACCGATAAATGACGGGTTTGTACAATTCCCAAAAGCCAAAAAACAAAATGCTGATGGTGAGCCAGTCAAATGATTCCAAAAACCATCGCGCATATCGAGTGTGTGGTGACAGTCCTTCATTGGCGAGCATCAGCAGATTCAAGGTATGGTGGATGGAATGAGCCAGCGTGAAATTCACGCCAAATTCACGTGGCTCCAGCAACCAAAACCCGGCGACTCCATACAGCAGGGCCACACTGCACACCAGCCCCAGCCGGAGCAACGCTGAAGGAAACGTCGGAATACTGCTTTTGACTTGAAACCGGGCTTTGACCAGGGCTAAAAGTCCGATCAGGCAGGCTGAACACAGCGCTTCTTCATAATCAATCCCTTTGGTCAGGTGGAACATAACCGAGAGTGATGCCAGCAACAAAACACTGTACCAGGCACGGGTTTTGCGCTTATAGATATTGAGTGACACGACCACCAGCGCCATTCCAATCAACAACGTTGCCAGACGAGACAGCGGAAGAAACTGAAGCGGGAAAATTTCTTTCAGGATGGCCACTCGATACGGAAGACCAGGACCAATCACCGAATAAATGTTTAAAATCCCACTGCCGAGCGTTGCCAGCGTTACAATCCAGATTATGGCGTGACTTTCCCAAATACGTCGAATCCATGGCCTGATTTGAAAGCGATGAGCCAGGTATTGACGAGGGGAGGAGTGTTCTGGCGGTAACGAATGAGATGCTTGCCGTCGCCACTGATACATCGGATCCATAAAATTGCCTCACCGGGTTGACCATTCAGTTTCAATGACTGCCACTGTGCAAGATATGTTCCACAATCAGTAGGCGCCTTCCGGTGTTGTTTTCCTCAGCCCAAAAGGGTAAGTGCCTTACCGAAAATTTCCAGACATTTTCACCACGGAAAACACGGAAAACACGGAAAAAAATCAACCACTTACCAAACCCAATATCTCAGAAAATTTATAGCAAGGTACGTAACAAATATCTGTACTTAAAACTGAATCTTAATTTGTAACAAGCGCCGGTACTCCGATTTTGACCTGAGTCAGGTCTGCATTTCTAGCACACCTGGGATGGCAGTTTGGTGTGTGTGACAGAACTGCCACAGTCCAGGCTGGTCTTGCAAAACCCTGGTCATTGCAGTCTCCTGGCGTTTGATACCGTCTGGGCCGGGAGATTTTGGACCTGAATTCATTGAGAGAGCTTTGGCACATTAGTTGCTCTTATCCAAAGTGCGCTGGGAATGCCGCAGACGCGAAAAGCCGGGAACGTTGGTTCGAGTCAATGCGGCATTCTTCAACTTTTTACCAGCCTTATTCATACAAAAAAAGATACAAACCAAAGTTTGAGGTCATTCCATGATGAAGACAGGGGAACTCCGGCCTATTTTCTTTGATCCTGACCACCGCCGCTGGAACTGGTTTCGGTGGACGATCAAACTTGTCGGGTACACGCTGGGCGGTTTACTGGCTGTGCTGGGCATCAGTTTTTTGATTGATCCGGTGTTACCCCAATTGACCCTGGCCCAATTCAAACTGGCAAATTCAGGTCACCATCCAGTCAAGCCTGAACCAATTCAGCCCGAGATCGGAAGCCAGAAGCATAAAGCCAGGGTTGGTGAGTCGCGAACCGCCTCTCCACACCCGGAACCGTCCCCGTCACAACCTGTCTCCCTGTCCCAGGCCAGTCAATCAAATGAAGTGATTGGATTTCTGGTGAACTGGGACGATACGAGTTTTACTTCGCTCAAGCAAAATTCCGGTCATTTGACCAAACTCATTCCAGAATGGCTCCATCTGGCGGACGCCGACGGCAACATCACGCAGGATGAACCTCAAAAACAACAGCAGGTTCTGGCTTTTTTGCGCAGCCACCAGCCACAAATCAAAGTTGTTCCGCTGATCAATAATTTTATTTCTGAAAAAATGGAATGGCAGGATCAGACCATTGCCCGGTTGCTGGCAAACCCACTGGCCCGCCGGCGGGTGATTGATCAACTGGTGCAGTATGTCCAGGGAAATCACTTTGCCGGTATTAGTGTGGATTTCGAGAACATTCCAGACTCAAGCCAGGCCAATCTGATGACATTTATGTCGGAACTCTTTCAAACCTTTCATCCGTTGGGGTTGGAGGTCTCGCAATCGGTTCCGCTCGATGATCCGAACTTTGACTATCAAACACTGGCCACCGTCAATGACTTTCTCATTGTCATGGCCTATGACGAACACTGGAGCGAAAGTGACGCCGGACCGGTTGCTTCCCAGCCCTGGTACACGGCGGCCATTGCCAGACGATTCTCTTCACTCCCGGCCTCAAAAATTGTGGTGGCGGTCGGAAATTATGGCTATGACTGGCTGGGAAAAAGCCACCAGGGAACCGAAATCTCATATCAGGAGGCAATGCAGACGGCAAAAGAATCGGAAGGAGTGGTTGGCCTTGATCACAAGTCGCTCAATCCGACCTTTGATTATTATGACGATCACGACAAGCTTCACCACGTCTGGTTTTTAGACAGTACCACGACGTTCAATCAGGTCACCGTGGCCCAAAAATACAGTCCGCATGGATTTGCGCTCTGGCGGCTGGGTTCAGAAGACCCTTCAATCTGGCCAGTGTTTGACGCCCGGGCCCACCTGAATCAGGCGGTGGCCACCGCAACACGTGTGATTCACTATGGGTATGATGTGAACTATGACGGCGAGGGCGAAATCCTCAAGGTCATCTCTCAGCCCCACGATGGTGCCCGGTCAATTGGCTATGACGAGGCCGCCGGTCTCATCAGTGACGAAAAAGTGGTTGATTTTGCCTCGCCCTATGTCATTGATCGGTGGGGCGCCCAGGACCAGAAAAAGATTGCCATTACGTTTGATGATGGCCCGGATCCGGTGTATACGCCGCAAATTCTGGATATTCTGAAGGCCAGCCAGGTGCCTGCGACGTTCTTTGTGATTGGCGGCAATGCCGAAGAACACCCGGATTTGTTACGACGGTTGATCGCAGAAGGCCACGAAATCGGAAGCCATACCTTTACGCATCCCAATATTGCCGTTATTTCAGACCAGCAACTCAGTATTGAACTCAACGCAACCCAGCGACTCTTTGAGAGTGAAATCAAGCGCCATACGCTGCTCTTTCGGCCTCCCTATGCAGAAGATGTTGAACCTGAAAACCCTGAGCAGGTCAAACCGCTGGTTCAGGTTGGCTCGCGAGGGTATTACACCGTCGGAATGCAGATTGACCCCAATGACTGGCGCAACCCTGGGGTTGACTCAATAGTTAATGGCGTGTTGAGCCAGACTGAAGCCGGGCTGGGTAACATTGTGTTGCTCCACGATAGTGGCGGAGATCGGTCCCAAACCGTGAAAGCGCTACCTAAAATCATTGAGGCTTTGCGGGCAAAAGGATATTCGTTTGTGCTGGTTTCTGACTTGATGGGCGTGTCGCGCGATGCCGTTATGCCTTCGGTTCCAGCCTCAGAGGTGGTAAACGTCGAGGTCGAAAAAGCTGGTTTTTCTGTCGTGGCCCTGGCTGTCAAAACCATGGCGGGTTTGTTCCTGGTGGGAATTGTTCTGGGGGTTATCCGGCTGGTATTTGTGACCGTGTTTGCCGTTCGCAACCGGTTGACCCGGTCAACCACGCCAGAGATGGTTCCAGACTCGCTGACGCTCAGTGTGATTATCCCTGCCTACAACGAAGAAAAGGTTATTTGTCAGACAGTTGAATCACTGTTGAACGCTACCTGGAGCAGATTTGACATCATTGTGGTTGATGATGGTTCGTCTGATGCCACCTATGACCGGGTCGTAGAGAAATTTGGTGGCCACCCAAACGTCAAAGCCTTTCGGGTTGCCAACGGAGGAAAAGCCGCGGCACTCAATTTCGGTATCAGCCAGACCCGCGCCGATGTGATTGTGGCGGTGGATGCCGACACGATGTTTCATCCCGACGCGATTGGAAAACTTGCCCGGCATTTTGCCAATCCAAAAATTGGCGCCGTGGCGGGCAATGCCAAGGTTGGCAATCGGATCAATTTACTCACCCGCTGGCAGGCACTGGAATACATCACCAGCCAGAACCTTGACCGAAAAGCCTATGACACCTTGAATTGTATTTCGGTCGTTCCCGGTGCCATCGGCGCCTGGCGACGCGAATTGATCATTAAAGCTGGTGGTTTTACCCATCAAACTCTGGCCGAAGATGCTGATTTGACCATGGCGATTCTCCGCCTCGGCTATCGGATCGTGTATGAAGATCAGGCCATTGCCTATACCGAAGCGCCAGACTCGATTTCTGCGTTTCTCAAACAGCGGTTCCGCTGGATGTTTGGCACGTTGCAGGCTGTTTGGAAAAATCGGGATGCGGTGTTCCAGCCACGGTATCGGGCGCTGGGGATGTTTGTGTTACCCAATGTGCTGATTTTCCAAATTTTCTTTCCCCTGATTTCACCGCTGATGGATTTGATGATGGTATTTGCTGTGGTTTCAACATTCTGGCAGCGGTCACAGCACCCAACCGATTATTCCTCTGATGGTCTGGTACGGGCCCTGGCTTTTTACGCTTTGTTTGTCGCCATTGATTTGATGGCGGCGGTGACCGCCTTTTTGCTGGAATCGAGGGAAGATTTCACCCTGATTCGCTGGCTTTTTTTGCAACGGTTTTTCTATCGGCAATTGATGTATTTTGTCGCGATTAAATCAACGCTCACTGCGATTCGTGGGTCACTGGTCGGATGGGGAAAACTGGAGCGCAAGGCCACGGTCAATCTGGCTCAATAGAAAACCGCCTCCCTGGAAGAATATTTCAGGGAGGCGGTTCTTGACGGTCAGTGGGTTCCCAGGGCCCGAAGATTCGCTCTGAGCTACGAACCGGCGT
>DAOQNB010000087.1:0-11185 GCA_035335845.1 Acidobacteriota bacterium
GGAACCCGGAACCCTAAATTTATGATCAACACCATTCTTCGATTTTCGGTCACGCACCGGTTGCTGATTTTGTTGCTGGCGATGATGCTGATAGGTGGCGGATGGTACAGTTTTCGGCGACTGCCGATTGATGCTGTGCCGGATGTAACCAATATTCAGGTTCAAATTCTGACGGCGGCTCCGGCCCTATCGCCCCTCGAAATCGAACGACAAATTACATTCCCGGTTGAAATTGCGATGTCGGGCCTGCCAGACATCGAAGAAATCCGCTCGGTTTCTAAGTTTGGGTTATCAGCGGTGACGGTCGTCTTTCACGACCACGTCAATATTTACTTTGCCCGGCAACTGGTTTCAGAACGGTTGTCACAGGCTCGCGAACAAATTCCAGCCAATCTTGGTTCGCCAGAACTCGGTCCCATTACCACCGGGCTTGGCGAAGTTTATCAATATGAACTCAAAGCCGACCCTGGCAGTGGCTATGATCCGACGTCGCTCCGAACAGTTCAGGATTGGATTGTTCGGCGGCAGTTGCTTGGCGTTCCTGGTATTACTGAAGTCAACAGTTTCGGCGGATTGGAAAAGCAATACCAGGTACAGGTAGATCCGACCCGGCTGCAGAGCCTGGGGTTAACACTGCGCGATGTGCTCGATGCGGTGGCTCGTAACAATGCCAACGTCGGCGGCGCCTATATCGAACACGGTGCCGAGCAATATGTCGTGCGCGGAATTGGATTAGTGGCCAATCCTGCCGAGATTGCCGAGATTGTGATTAAGACCGGTCCGGAAGGCATTCCGGTTTTTGTTCGGGATGTAGCCACGGTGGTCACGGGTGCGGTGGTTCGCCAGGGAGCCGTAACGGCTGATGGTGAAGGCGAAATCGTGTGTGGCATTACCTTGATGCTCAAAGGCGCCAATTCACGAACCGTGGTCGAAGACGTCAAATCTCGCGTCGAACAGGTCAAAAAATCACTTCCGAAAGGCGTCTCACTCATTCCCTTTTATGACCGGACAGAACTGGTGAACCGGACCCTTCGAACAGTCATCACCAACCTGGTCGAAGGTGCGCTGATTGTGATTCTGGTTTTGATTGTGCTGCTCGGAAACTGGCGCGGGGCGTTACTGGTGGCAGCCGTAATTCCGCTTTCGATGCTCTTTGCCGCGATTGGGATGAATGTCTTTGGCGTTTCCGGAAATTTGATGAGTTTGGGGGCGATTGATTTTGGGCTGGTCGTGGATGGGGCGGTGATTATGGTGGAAAACGCCATTCGACGGATTGGCGAGCGACAACACCAGCTTGGTCGAACACTTTCAAAAGAGGAACTCAAAGAGACAATTTGCTCAGCCGCCGCAGAGGTCCGCAAAGCCACGATGTATGGCGAGTTGATTATTGCCGTGGTGTATTTGCCGATTCTCAGCCTGACCGGGATCGAAGGGAAAATGTTCCGGCCAATGGCCATGACCGTTATTTTTGCTCTGGCTGGGGCGATGATCCTGTCCTTGACCTTTGTTCCAGCCGCCATGACGCTGGTATTTCGAGGTCCGATTTCAGAACGTGAAAGTGGGTTGATTGCTCTGGTCAAACGGCTGTATCGCCCAACACTGGCCTGGGTATTGCAGTTTCGGTCGCAAACGCTTGCGGTGGCAACGGGTCTGGTCGTGATTGCGGCTGCGATTTTTCCACTGCTTGGCGCCGAGTTTATTCCCCGCCTGGATGAAGGCTCGCTGGCCATTCAGGTTCAGCAGCTTCCAAGTGTGTCATTGACCCAATCCATCAAAACCACAACTGAGGTCGAACGTGTACTCAAAACGTTTCCGGAAGTCACCCGCGTGGTTTCAAAAACGGGTCGGGCCGAAGTTGCCACTGACCCGATGAGTATTGATTTCAGCGATCTGTATGTTGGGCTCAAACCACCGTCTGAGTGGACAAGCGCCAAAACTCGGGAAACGCTGGTTTCAAAAATGGCGGCAGCCCTCGAAGCCAACGTTCCAAATGCACAGTTCAGTTTTTCGCAGCCGATTGAATTACGGGTCTCTGAATTGATTTCCGGTGTTCGGTCTGATGTCGCGATCAAGTTGTTTGGCGATGATCTGGAAACACTCAAGGTCAAAGCCGACGAAATGGCCCGTGCTGTCAGTCGCATTCCTGGTGCCGCTGATGTCAAAGTCGAAGCGACGGCTGGACTTCCACAATTGCAAATTGTGCCCAATCGTCGGGAAATTGCCCGGCATGGGATCAATGTCGAAGATGTCAACACACTGGTTGAATCTATCGTGGCCGGCAAAGAAGCCGGGGTTGTCTATGAAGGCGAACAGCGGTTTGGGCTTGTGGTCAGGCTGGATGCTGCCGTCGGGCGCGACATTGATTCAATTAAAAATCTGCAGGTGACAGCCCCAAATGGTGCTCGTATTCGACTGGCCGAACTGGCAACGGTGACCGTGGTTGAAGGCCCCGCCCAAATCTCACGCGAAGACACCCATCGCCGCATCAGCGTCGAACTCAACATCCGTGGACGCGACATCGCCAGTTTTGTCGCTCAGGCTCAGGCTGAACTCAACCGAACGGTTCAGCTTCCAGCCGGGTACTATGTAACCTGGGGCGGGCAATTTGAAAATTTGCAGCAGGCGTCAGAGCGATTGTTGATCGTGGTGCCAATCGCCATGTTTTTGATTTTTATCTTGTTGTTTGCGTCGTTTGGCTCGGTTTGGCAGGCGGTGTTGATTTACACGGGGATTCCTTTTGCCGCCGTGGGTGGTGTGCTGGCGCTCTGGTTGCGTGGCATGCCATTTTCAATCTCAGCCGGAGTTGGATTTATTGCGCTCTTCGGAGTCGCAGTTTTGAATGGCCTGGTCCTGGTCAGTGCCATTAGTCAGCTTCAGAAATCGGGTCGCACCACGATTCAGGCAATTGGGGAGGGTGCCCAGTCACGCCTGCGACCCGTGGTGATGACCGCACTGGTCGCCAGTCTTGGATTTTTACCAATGGCTCTGGCCACTTCTGCCGGAGCGGAAGTCCAGCGTCCGCTCGCCACCGTGGTTATTGGGGGACTGGTCACCTCTACGTTATTGACTCTGGTGGTTTTACCGATGCTCTATGGATGGAAAGAATAGGGTTCAGGGTTCAGGGGTTTCGAAATTATGTCCTTTTTGTCCTGTTAGGCTTTTGCCAACCCTAACGTTTTCCTTCCAAATTGCCCCATTCACCCGACAGAATAAAACTCGCCCAATAAAAGGGATGCCGTCGTTTGGGGTCGTTCAAGAATTCTAATCGAACTTTGCGGAGCGCTGCACTTCGGCCTTCGCCGGCTTTTAAGCGTTGATAATAGTGGATCATCATATCGCGGGTGGCGGTGTCTGACACTGGCCACAGGCTCATCAGTTGGGTTTCGGCTCCGGCCAGCACCAGGGCTCGCCGCAACCCAAACACCCCATCTCCGTTTTTGATTTCTCCTATTCCGGTGTCACAGGCTGACAACACCACCAGTTTGGTGCCCCATAAATCCAGACTTGTGGCTTCGAGGGCGGTGAGGACACCATCGTCATCACCGGTCCGGCCTTCATTGGCCCGAGCCAGAAAAATCATTGACCGCAACAAAGGGTTGGCTTTTTTCAATTCTTCAAGGTTCACCCTGGCGTCCGATTCAGCCTGTCGGGTTGCAGCCTCGGGTGTCTGGCGGACGTCATCCAAAAAATATCCGTGGGTGGCAATATGCAAAAACTGCGGGCCTGAAACTCGTTTGAGCGAAGCCTCGGTGGCACCAGCCTGTGTTTCAATGACAGCCTGTGGGAATTGAGCCTGAATGGCCGCCGCTTCTTTTTTGGTGCCTGGCAACCCCACCAGCGGTTTTACATAGTGTTGAAAGACCACCGGACCTTTGCCAATCGAAAAATCAGGGTCGGCAATCACAACCGGTTTTGATTTTGGAGGAATTGAAGTTTCCAATCGTAACAAATCACGTCCGCTTGTCAGAAATGAAATTTCATAATTTTCAACCAGATAGTGCCCGTGCTCATCCACCAGGGCGTCAAAGGGAATCAAATTGAGTGCCCCATCTGGTGAAATCAAAAACCGCTTGCAAGATGCCGCCAATTGACGAACTGGCTGCATCAGCAACCTGTCCAGAAGCCGGGCCTGTTCCTTTACGGATGGGAGTACCGGTTGTTGATCTGGCACCACGGTTAAGTTGCGAGGTTGGTTGAGTTGAGAACTGGGAAGTCGCAGCACCTGCCGCCACTGTGAAATGGCCTGATCTATCGGTTCGGTCTCACCCAGGTCTACCCACTGAAGTTGAGGAGGGTTGCTCCCTTTGGCATCGGGCGAGCCTTTGAGAACATACGCTGCATAATGTGGTTTCCCTGGCTTCCGGAGTTTGGTGTCATATGAATGGTATACGGTAAATTCAATGAGTGCAGCATTTGGGGGAATTCGCTGTTTTACGGCCTCAAATGTAATCGGTGCCGTCTGTACTTTAAATTCATTGCTCCGACGGCTGATTTCAGCTTCCAGCGTCTCTTTTTGGCGTTCCAATGCCTGCAATTCCGCCTGGTGGTCAGCAGGTGCTTTCTTGCCCGGCCCTCTCAGCATTTGGACAGCCACCTGACTGGCCACACTGGCATAGTCATCAAGCAACGCCTGGGTTTTGGAATCACTGCGACTGCGTAAAACGGCAATGGCATTGGTCATGACATCAAGTGGCCGCCCTTTGCGTCTGAGCAGAACCTCGAATGCTGCCTGAGCGGCAGTTGGATTCTGAAACAGGTATTGGAGGTGGAGTGCCAGAGTGATATCTGACATTTGTTCGGTTCGTTTTAAATAAAGCGCTTTTTGTCGCTCAGATCCTGAAACCAAATTCAGATTTAAATCCTGTTCAGTTGTATCATTTCCCCGAATCAGAAATGGAAGTGATTGTACCGGTTCACCGTTATCCAAATGAAGCAATGCCAGTTTGTAGAGGCTCCAGGCGACATTCGGGTGACCAGTTCCAAATGTTTTCTCGCGAATGGCCAGGGCCCGGTGGGCTGGAGGCAGCGCCTGGTTATAATCACCTTTGGTGGCGTATACATTTGCCATCTGTATCAAATTTTCGGCAACCTCCGGATGGACAGGGCCAAATACTGTTTCGAAAATGGCCTGAGACCGCTGCAAAAGTGATTCGGCCTCAGAAAATCGGTTCTGATTGGTATAAATCACCGCCAGGTTCTTCAGCGAGGCCGCAATACTGCGGTGGTTCTGGCCAAACTTTTGAGAATAAATCGCCAATGCCTGCTGGTTGTATTGTTCAGCCTGAGCATAGTCATTTCTGCGCTCGTACAGGGCCCCCAGGTTTGTGAGCATTAAGGCCACATCGGGATGGTCGGGCCCAAGCACGTTTTTGCGAATGGCAAGAGACCGTTGGAGCAACGGCTCTGCCTGGACCAGGTCTCCTTTTTCCATCATCAGGGAAGCCAGGTTGTTGAGGCTTTGGGCGACGTCGAGATGATCAGGCCCAAGGGCTTTTTCCCGAATGGCCAGCGACCGAAGATAGCAGGTTTCAGCCTGGGTATAATCGCCTCGATCATGGTAGAGATTTCCAAGATTGTTGTAGATGAAACCCACATATGGATGATCAGGACCAACCGATTTCTCAAAACTGGCCAGGCATTGCCGGTACAACGGCTCGATCCGGGTATAGTCACCAAGTTCCCGATATGCCTCAGCCAGGTTGTTGCGACAAATTGCAGTCGTTGGGTGATCAGTCCCAATCGCTTTTTCAAATATGTTCAGCGCTTGCTTTAATAAGGCCACTGCCTCAGAGAAATTGCTGTTTGTATGAGCCAGAGAGGCCAGATTGGTCAGGCAGGCGGCGGTGTACTCGTGCTCTGGACCTAATGTTTTTTCATAGATGGCCAGTGAACGCCTGAAAAGTGACCTGGCTTTCTCATAGTTACCCCGATTCATATAGAATCTCGCCAGGTTATTGAGACTGGTCGCCACATACGAGTGATCAGGACCAAGCACCTTCTCATAAATGGCCAGGGCCCGTACCAGCAACGGTTCAGTTTTGACAAAATCGTCTTTCGTGTCATAGAGCGCGGCCAGGATGCTCAAACAGGTGGCGGTGTCCTCATGGTCAGGCCCAAGTGTTTTCTCGAAGATGGCCTGAGCGCGCAGCAGGAGCGGCTCAGCTTTCTCAAAATCACCTTTGATTCGGTAGATGTCACCCAGTTCTTCCAGGCAGTAAGCAATCAGAGCGTGATCAGGGGGAAACGTCTGTTCCGCCAGGGTGAGGGCGTGCTGGATTGGCGTCAGTGCCTCGTCATATTTTCCAGCTTGAGCCAGATTTGATTTTTGTGACCGGAGCTTTTCGACTTCAATTTCAGTTCGATCCTGGGCGGTGGCTGGCCGCAAGCTTTCAAGCTTGATCAGGTACATTCCAGGCGGCGCCTGTTTATCGAGGGATTCGATTTCGAGGGTATAGCGGCCTTCGTGTTCGCACAGCAGGATCAGCGATTCGGGGCCGACTGTTCCGTTGGGGCTATCAACTTCATTCTTTATCTTTCCAGTGGGCTCAAGGAGCCGAACAACAACATCTATTCCTTTTTGCTCAACCCTTACTCGAAGGTAATCTCCAACCTTGAGGGTGAGTGGAAATGTCTGTTTTTCACCTGGATTCAATTTCTGTTCGCTGTCAGGAAGTTGTTTCCCGTCATTGGGTTTCCCTGGTGACTCAGGAGTTTGACCGTAACTCAGAACCACAACCGGGACCTGCACCAACTGACTCCAGGCTGTCAGCGCCACAACTGCGAGCACCAGATGCACTCGCTTACTTGTTCGCAGTGTTTGCCAGAAGAAGGCCATATGTTTTTCCTCATACTTAATAGGTTCCCCTGGTCTGGTTATCGGCGTTTTTTATTGTCGTCCAAAAGCGAAGCGATGTGATCAGTCCCAAAGCTTTTGAGCAGCGGTGGTTTACCTTTGATTTTATGTTCCTGGTGCCGACGGCGGCTAAGTACCCTGGTCAAAAGTTTCCTGAGCGATTGAATATTGGAAGTGGCTGGTTTTTTTCGTGTATTTCGTGGTTCAAAATGTCTGGAAATTTTCGGTAAGGGAGTTACCTGAGTAACCTGCAGTTCAGGATTGATCAGACGGTTCTGATTCAGACTGCTTCAGGAGCGTCTGCAAATATGCCCGAATTTCTTCAGCCGAAAGCCCTTTGAGGCGTTCTTCGGGTGGCAATCCTTTGAGACGTTCTTCGGGTGGCAATCCTTTGAGGCGTTCTTCGGGTGGCAATCCTTTGAGGCGTTCTTCGGGCGGTAATTCATGGATGTGCTCCAGCAAAAAATCGCGGTGAAAATCTTCCATGGTGTATGGCATCTTCAATCCCTCCAGTTCATATAATTTCAGCAATTGGCTCAACACGGTACTCGCTTCGCCGTGTTCCCAGTCAAAATCCTCAATCGCTGTTCTGACCCGCTCCGGAATTCCTCCAAACAGTTCCCAGATTCGATTTTGGCTCAAATCTTCAATCTCACTCAACACAATCAATCGAATCCGGTCCGATCCACGCGAAATCTGGTACACCCCGCCTTTGCGGCGTACCATCTCGATCTGGCTGGCCAGTTTGGCCGGGAACCGGGTACAAATTCCATAGAGTCGGAACTGTTCCTCCGGCAGCAGATTGTCAAATGACGGGCTGATTTGCTTGCGGTAATTGACATAATGACCGGTCAGCTCCTTGAGTGTCCAATCATCGAATGGTTCCCACAACGATTTGTAGCTAATCAAGTTATGCTCCGCCAGGTCCTCAAACCCGTCCGGGAGCGGGTGGTCCCAG
Organism: Acidobacteriota bacterium; assembly: GCA_035335845.1. Classification (GTDB taxonomy): domain Bacteria; phylum Acidobacteriota; class Blastocatellia; order Chloracidobacteriales; family Chloracidobacteriaceae; genus JACQXX01. Next base: position 7,812 of record DAOQNB010000087.1, read on the forward strand.
TGGTCGCCGGTTCGGTGAATGATAACAATGTCGAGCAGTTGCCGTTTGAGTGAAAGATCTTTTTCCAATTCGACCTCATAGGGAGAATTGCGAAAGAAATCCGTCAGGGCTATGCCAAACAGCCGGTGCCAGTTGACCATTCGGGGAATTTCTCCTGAGTTGAAAAAAAGATGGGTATCGGAGTGGGGTGAATTTTACTGCACGTTGACTGTTTTTCCCAGATCAAGCTTTGCCAGAATCAAAATGAACTGAATGAAATTCATTGTGTTTTCACCCTGCTTTCCTAAAATAGGCACTCCGTTGCGATGCCTTCATTTTTCACCAGGATTGGAACAACACTTCTGTGCCGATTACCCCTTCCACCTTTGTTCATCAAGGGAATATGCGCCTCGGCGAATTACGCCGGTTGCTGGCGGCTTTGGAATCATCGTTTTCAAAGCATCATCAAAACCTGCAGGAGCTTGAAGCCTCCCGCCATCGCGCCCTCGATCAATTGACACTGGTGAATTTGCCCAATCTAAGCCAGGAAGCGTTCAATGATGTGCGGACCTTTACCGGGTATGGCCAGTTTCACGTCCGCAACCCGCTGGCCAGGATTGATGAGGAACGGCGTACCCTCACCCAGACCATTGCCCAGATCGAAGCCGACCCACGGTTTCAGCGCGCTGATGAATTGATCAACCCAACGTCAGGCGAACTGATCCTGAAAACTGAAGCCTTTCGCCGTCAATGCCAGCCGGTGTTTGATGCGGCGCAGCGGTATGAAGCCTTGCCGCACTTTTTGATTCTCATCGAACGCAACTATGGCACTGACGAATACCCGCTCCGGCCCTGGAATCTGGATTATTACCTCGATTGGAAACATGCGGATGAAATCGTCGAACAGTTGGGCAAAGAAAACTTTGATTTCTGCCGCCATGATTATTTGCATTTGCGGCAGGCCCGCGACGAGATGAACCGTGAAGTACAAAGCATGGACCAGGAAATTGCCGCCGTTCATCAACTGGTAGAGCACCACCGTCAGGCAAGTTACCGGCTGGCGAATCTTCCAGAGTTGATCCTGCAGGAAAGTCGGCTGGCCCTGCGCGAACACCTGTCATTTGTGGACCGTGATCAATTGTTTTCCTGGGCTCAGGGTGATCGCAGCCGTGAAGCCCTGATTAAAATGCTGCACGGCGTTGAAAAGAAAAACGACTACGTGAAACAAATGGCCAACCATCAGTTCGTGTATGAACGCGAGATGCTCCAAACCGCCATTGCCAAACTGGAAAAGAAGGTCGCCAAATTTTCACGCCCGAAATATGCCGGGATGGGCGCCATTATTTCGGATGCGGAAGCCGCCGCCTGGCTGGCTGACCCACGACAAAAGCTCGGAGAACGTCGCGACCGGTTCTGGAAAAACTATGATCGGGTGATTGTGTTTCAGGAATATGACCGATACGACTATGGGCGCGACCTGCTCTGGTGGGATGTGATGACGGATGGCCGGGTTGATGGGTCATTCATTCCCGAAGTTCGCGAATATTACACTTCACATCCGGGCTACGACCCGCACTCCAGGGATTATCACCACGCCGGACGCACCCTTTCGAGCTATGACAGTTCTTATCCTGGCGATACCGGTCTGGTGGAGGTCTCCTGATGCGCCGATTGACGATTGTGGCCTATGCGGTAAACGGTTCCGGGCTTGGCCATTTGACCCGCGTGACCGCCATTTTACGCTGGGTTCGACGATTGGGAAAACTGGTCGGCGTGCAACCGGACATCTACATTTTGACCTCCTCCGAAGCCTCAGCCCTGGCATTTGAAGAAGGGTTTGCGGCGTTTAAGATTCCCAGCAAAACCGCGATTCGGCTGGCCAGCATTCAAAAAGAAGACTACCTGCGGCTGGCTAAACAATGGGTCTGGCATAGTTTAGGGTTGCTGCGGCCTGACATTCTGCTGGTTGATACCTTTCCGGGTGGCTCGTTCGGAGAGCTGTTTCACGCGCTTGATGGAACGGGCTCAAAGGTGTTTATTCATCGGGCAATGAAAGACGTATTTTCGCAACAGGAAGTCTTTCAGGCGATGCTGCCGCTCTATGATCGAATTTTAGTTCCGGAAGAACCGGGCCAGATTCGAACTGAACTTTCGTCACGATTGGCCGCCCGAACCCGATACCTGGGGCCGATTTTATTGCGTGATCGGGTGGAACTCCATTCGCGGGAAAAGGCCCGGCGCCGGTTGGGGATTCCCGAAGCCTCCCTTGGCATCTGGATCAGTGCTGGCGGTGGTGGCGACCCCAAAGCGGCTCAGGTGTTGCAGCGGCTGGTTGAAACCCTTCGAGCCGAACTGAATGTTCATCTTGTGATTGGCGCCGGACCGTTGTTTCGTGGAGAGCCGATCCGAGGCGCCAACATCACCTGGGTCACTGAATTTAACGCCGTGCTTGATTTTCCGGGCCTTGATTGTGCCTTTTCGGCAGCCGGGTTTAATTCCTACCATGAGTTGCTCCACGCTGGCGTCCCAACCGCCTTTTTTGGTCAGGAGAAAATTGCCGACGAACAATCCCGCCGGGTTGAGCGCGCGGTCAAAGCCGGTGCCGCCCGACTCTTAAAACTGGATGCGAGTGGAATTCCGGAACCTTCGTCCATTGTGGACATGCTCACCTGGTTTCGGGATCCGGAAAATCGCTCAGTACTTGGGCACGCTGCCAGTGAGTTTGTCCCTCGCAATTGGGCTCAGGAAGCCGCCTTTGAAGTCCTGGCCACGCAACTCCCAAAATCGCAGTTGGAAGATGCGCTTGAACTTGGAACACCAGAATTTTTCTACCAGCTTGATCAGTTGGAACTCGATTTTGATCTGGTTCAGGACGTGCTCAAGGAACTTGGGCCAGCCTCCGAAGTTGACGGAAGCGAGCGGCGAGACTTGTTTTTCGAATTGATTGACCAGGCTGGGGCCCGCCCTGAAACCACGGCCCGGCACTTTCTGGCCCTCGTCAAGCGAATGCCCAAACTCACCGATGAAACCGGTGCGCAAGACCGGATTTCAGCCGCAATTCGCGTCATTGAGCGACTCAATCCGTTTGACGATGACCGTGGCGCGACAGCTTTTCTGCGACTGCTCCCAGCCGAACGCCAGCCGCAGGCCGATCAATTTGCCAACCAGCTTTCCCTTTTTCTCGAATCTTTGCACGTTGCGGGAGAATCACTCTGGCGCGGAATGGCTATCCTGAGCCGGCACCAGGACCAGTTGCCAGCCGGAAGTTCATTTCTGTCAGTTTTGGACGCCGCCCGCAAAGAAGTTGAGAAGTAGGGTTCCGGGTTCCGGGTTCCGGGTTCTTGTCATTACCCAAATTTTATTAGATTTTAAAGGAACCAGGAAGGATCCAAAAT
>DAOQNB010000088.1:0-4370 GCA_035335845.1 Acidobacteriota bacterium
ATTCTTCATTCTCAATTCTTCATTCCATGATTCCTCTCATTGCCTTTCAAGGTGAACCCGGTGCCTATAGCGAAATTGCGGCAGGACGACTTGGCCGTCCTGAAGGCCGCCGCCGGTTTGTTGATGTCTTTGAAGCCGTTACCGCCGGACAGGTCGCGCTAGGTGCTATTCCGCTTGAAAACAGTCTCGGCGGAACAATCCACGAAAATTATGATTTGCTGTTGAAGTATCCGGTGCGAATTGTGGCGGAAACTTACGTTCCAATTAACCACTGTTTGATGGGACTGCCTCAGGCCACTTTAGAGCAAGCCCGGCAGGTTCTTTCGCATCCGCAGGCGCTTGCCCAGTGTGATGTCTTTCTGGCATCACACCCGGAATGGGAAATTATTCCAGCCTATGACACGGCTGGAAGTGCCAAGATGGTCCGTGAGGCGGGTGATCCGACTCGATTGGCTATTGCCAGCGAGCAGGCGGCGGGGCATTACCAGCTCCAGGTACTGGCTCGCAATATTGCCAGCACCACCAATAACATCACCCGGTTTGGCTTTATTCAAGCTGAATCAAATCTGTCTCCGCTCCCTGTACCGCAATCATCAGATTTGATTTCGACCAGCCGAAAAACGACGCTTGCCTTTACCCTGGCTCATAAAACCGGGAGCTTATTTCAAGCGCTCTGTGTGTTTGCCTTTCGTGAAATCAATCTTACCAAGATCGAATCCAGACCTTTTCGTGAACAGGCGTTTAACTACTTGTTCTATGCAGATTTTATCGAACCTGAGGACCCCAAAATCAGTGCCCGTGCCCTTGATCACTTGAGTGAAATTGCACCGTTTCTCAAAATTCTAGGCAGCTATCCCTGTGTGGGCACGATGGAGTTTTGACAAGGTGACAAGGTGGCTTTTATTTGAAACCCTGAACCCTGAACCCTGAACCCTAAACCCTGACTAAAGCACATCCTTACTCTTTAAAACCAGACCGGTGAGAATGAGCAAGACGACAAAAAAGATACCCAGGATAGCAAAATTAAGCGGAATACTGCCGTAAGTGGTTCGAAATCCAACAAATTCACTTTTGTCATCAGGTGGGTACTCAATTTTAGGAGCTTTGGGAGGATCGCCAAGCGAGGGCATTGGACCTGGATTCCCGCCTCCACCATACATGGCATTGTCGGCACGGCGTTTATAGTCAGTGAGTTTTTCCTGTTCTTCCTCTCGATAGTTTTCCAAATCGTCTTCAAATTTCTTGATCGCCCGATCATTGGCCGCTTTTACACGACCAATTTTACCATCTTCGTCATATTCATCACTGATTCCACGCATGACATCCAGATCACTAATGTGTTTAAGCAAGTCATAAGACCACATCGCCGGCATGGCAAAACCAATTGCTTCCGATGGGCCTTTATTTGGCAGGACGAGTCCCCCGAAGAGGATTTGTGGAATCAGAATCAAGGGCACCAGGCTGGTGGCAACTTCTGACGTTCTGACAGCCGCCGAAATCAGCAAGCCAATCCCAATGCCCGTCATCGTTGAAAACAGCATGCAGAGGTAAATCAGCACCGGGTTTCCTGGAACCGATTCAACCAGAGCGCCAACACCATACAACAAAGCGCACTGCATCATACCAATCAACACCAGCACGATGAGCTTGGAAAAGATATAGGGTAAAATCCCTAAATTGACCATGCGCTCACGTTTATAGACATTACTTTCTTTGACGATTTCGCGGGCGGCATTTGAGCATCCAAACCAGAGCGACGACAAGGCCAGAATAAAATAGGGGAAATCGCGGGTCCAGTCATTTCCAACCGCCAGACCCATCAACAGGGCAATTACCGGAGCTTGTCCCAACAAGATCAACAAGTTGAATTTATCTGCCCACATGACTTCAAAATAGCGCCGGGCCAGTACAAACATCTGGCGGATGCTTTGCCATAACGTGTTGTCATTGGTGGCTTTCCGTGGTGGCTGGGCAGGCAAACGCTGTAACCCACTCAATGGCTGGATGATGTATTTTTGATAGGCGGTGGATTGCTCAAATTTTCGCTGCCAGCCAATCGCAACCTGGTCGCTGTTTGGATCACCGAGGGTGTCAAAGAGGTGTTTAATGCTGTTGATACCAAAATATTCGAGGCATTCCTGGGGTGGGCCATACCATACCAACCGGCCACGCATCATCACCACGAGTTTGTCAAACAGTTTGACGTTTTCCATGGCATGGGTGGTCAACACAACCGAATGTCCGGCCTCGGAAATCTGCCGGAAGAGCTGCATAATTTTTTCTTCTGTTCCAGGATCCAGCCCGGATGTTGGCTCATCGAGAAAGATAATCGAGGGCTTGGTAATCAATTCGACTGCGATTGAAACCCGCTTGCGCTGACCGCCGGAAAGCTGGGAAATCGGGACGTTCCGCCGTGACGTCAAACCTGTCACATCAAGCACTTCGTTGATGATGTTGTCAATTTCAGCATTGGACGTGTCAGACGACAAACGCATTTTGGCCACGTAGTACAGCGTCCGGTAGACAGTCAGTTCACGATGAATAATGTCATCCTGGGGGACATACCCAATCGACTGCTTAAAGCTGTTGATGTTTTCATACAGGTTGAGGTTATTGACCAGCACCGTCCCCTGATCAGCCGGACGCATGCCGTTGAGGGCATCCATCAGGGTTGATTTCCCCGCGCCAGAGGGACCAATCAAACCGACAAATTCATTGGCAGGAATTGATAAGCGTATTCGATCTAATAACTTGATCATCCCCGAGCCATCGCGGTTTTTGACTTCTTTAGTCAGATCAATCACATCAATTCGCGATTGGCTTCGGGAGTCAAAAACCACAATCCCCGAAACATCAACTTGCAATGTATAGGGACCAATTTGGACCAGATCATTTGGACGCACCTGACATCGGCTCACCCGTTGCCCGTTGACATAGACTCCATTGGTGCTGCCGGTATCTTCCACTGTCACAGTCCCGCCTTGACGCACAAACCGGGCGTGGTGTTTGGAAATCTGCAAAACGTCAAGCTGCAAATCCGTGTCAGAACTTCGCCCCAGGGTCAATATATCTTTGGTAAACTCTTTGCGAACAACAAATTGACGGCGCTCACCAGGAGCAACGCTGCTCACAGGTTTCTGGCCACGGATCACCACCGTCCCCGCACCTTCCTCATGCGCACTGGCAATCACCATGGCTGCCGCCTGGGTCGGGTTCACAAACCGAAATTCTGGCCCACCAAAGCCAAGCTGAATTCGATTGCCATGCCGCAAAGGTGTCGGCGAAGCAATTCGCTGCCCATCCAGTAAAGTGCCGTTAAACGACCCCAAATCACACAGCAAATACTCGCCATTCCGGGCTTGAATTTCAGCGTGGCGGCGCGACACGGTTGGAAATACCGTCGGATCCAGCCGAATCTGGTTGGTTTCTTCGCGGCCAAGCAACATCGTGCCACTTGTCATCAGTTTGAACTGTTCCGTTCGGTTCCCATTGAGGAGTTCCAGGTACACGCTCACGGTAACCGGCCCATTTCCGGCACCAGATGGCGGTGATGAAAGTGACGAAACTGAGGGAGGAATCGAAGGCGTCGGGGAAAGCGGAGGCTGCGGCTCAGCCGGCGGGGTAAATCGAACCGAAGCTGGCGGCTGATGGCTCCCGCCTTGTGAAACTGGACCGGGCATTCCGGAAGGCGGTCGGGTCATTGGTTGAACTGGTGGTGAAGCAGCCGGAATCGCGTTTGGACTTGAGCTGACCCCGGCAGCCGGTGATACCGGAGGTGTCTGAGGTGCTTCAGCTACAGTTACTTGCCCATGTGGTTCAAAACTATCAATCCGAATCACTGGCCCCCCCTGTCCAAACTGCACAATACACCCTGGTGTCAGTAACACAGGTCGGTCAATTCGGTAGTTATTGACAAAGGTGCCATAGGTACTTTGGAGATCGGTCAAAACCAGTGACTCATTATGGAGACGGATTTCAGCGTGCCGACGCGAAACACCAGCATCATTTTCCCCAAATACAATCCGGCACTGACTGGGATCACGGCCAATATAAAGTAAAGGATCGCCAATTTCACTTCGTGTGTTGGCCAAAGATCCCTGTAGATAGGTAATGACAAGTTTCATGGGATTGTCGCCTCAAAACGCAGACACCAGCTCAGCTTTGATCCAGGGCACAACAGATGGGAGTCTGTCAAAACACGCCACAGGATTTGCAAAGATCCACACAGGTCCGGAGTCAGGCCGGACAATGATGGATCCAATCACAACCAGGGGTCAAATTTTTGGGAAAGAGATGCGGAACCGTGAGGTTGAATGCAGGCTGGAATGTACTATAGGGCTGGAAGAAGGAACAAGGGGCGCTTCTGGCTG
>DAOQNB010000088.1:4470-7262 GCA_035335845.1 Acidobacteriota bacterium
CCATTTTTGTCGTAATCAGTGTCTTTGCTTGCGGTTCCGCGCACGCCCGTGGCGGTTCGCGTCTTTGAAGCGCTTCCATTGCTGGCAGATTTGCTGGTTTGCACATTGCCATATGCCCCGTTGACCTGCGATTCACGAGCGGCGGTGCCATTCCCCGCCGTTGCGGTTGTGGTTGATCCGTTCTTACTGGTCCGGGTTTTGGATTTCTGGGCAAATGTACTTCCCGTCATCAAAACCAGACACATCACCAGCATACTGACAAATTTTACTTTTTTCATAAATAATTCTCCTAAAACAGGTTGTGATAGCTGCATATAATTTGGAAACAGTGGTTTGAACGATTTCCGTCCCGTGCAGCACCCTACCAGTGTCTGATTGATGAACCAATAAAAATGACTTTAGTGACTGTAGTTTGGATGTGAATGACCAAAAAAGAAGGGCCAGTGACCGTCATTTCAAACCTGACAAAATCCACACGGTTCCTGAGCCCAGCGATTTTGAGCCTGATGAATCAATATGACTGATCAATTTACCGAACAAGTGAAAGCCAAAGCTCTGGAACTGGGATTTACCAAAGTCGGCATTGCCCAGGCAGTTGAACTCACCGAAGAAAGTGCCCGCCTGCGTGACTGGCTCCAGCTTGGGTACCACGCCACAATGGGCTGGATGGAACGTACGGCTGATCGTCGCGGCGACCCACGGCGGTTCTTCCCCGAAGTCAAATCAGTGATTGTGGTTGCACTCAATTATTTTCAGCCGCACCAGCCCTCGGAAGATCCTCAGATTGGAAAAGTCTCGCGCTATGCCTGGGGGGACGATTACCACGATGTGCTCACCGATAAACTCCAGCAGTTACTGGCCTGGATGGAGCAGGAAAATCCCGAAGTTCGTGGAAAAATCTGTGTGGATGCCCAGCCGGCCATGGATAAAGTCTGGGCGGTTCGGGCCGGGCTGGGGTGGATTGGCAAACATAGCAATCTGATCACAATGGATCACGGATCCTGGGTTTTCCTTGGTGAATTGATGGTCAATCTGCCGCTGGAAAGCACCGCCAAACAGATTCCAGACCACTGTGGAAGCTGCACTGCCTGCCTCGATGCCTGCCCAACTGAAGCAATTGTCCAGCCCTATGTGGTGGACGCCCGAAAGTGCATTTCATTTGCCACGATTGAATCGAAGGAAGATTCCTTGAATCTTCCTACCGAAGGCTGGATTTTTGGGTGTGATATCTGTCAAGATGTGTGCCCGTGGTCGCGATTCTCCCGACCAACCTCCGAATCTCGCTTTTCCCCGCACGAAGATTTTCAGGCACCTGACCTGGCTCAGTGGCAACAACTGACACCGGAGGATTTTGCCCGCAAGTTTACCGGATCGCCGATCAAACGTGCGAAGTACCGGGGGCTGCAGCGTAATATTGCCCACGTACAATTACAGTCACGATTGAGCGAAATAGAACCGGATGCTCCCCAGCCGGTTACTGGTTGTGCCTCAGAAGCTGAATAGAAGGAAGGTTGGCCCCACATGGGAGGAAATCCATCTGTTTCCCAGGCCCGAACGCTGAAACATCAACCACTTCAGACCAAGGACGCGACAATGACTCAAGGCGATATCTTTGTCATCGACGACAACCCAATCAATCTCAATCTGCTCGCCCACCTCCTGCGAGAACGTGGCTATCAGGTTCGGATTGCGACCAGTGGTCGGCGTGGGATTGTGGCAGTCCGCACGTCAGTTCCGGACTTGATCATGCTCGATATCACCATGCCGGAAATGAACGGGTATGAAGTCTGTCAGCAACTGAAAGCTGATGACCAGCTCCGTGATATTCCAGTCATTTTTATCAGTGCCCTCGATGATGCCCTCGATAAAGTCAAAGCCTTTGAAGTCGGCGGGGTTGACTATGTGACCAAACCCTTTCAAATCGAGGAAGTCCTGGCCCGAATTGAAAATCAGTTGCGAATTTCACAGCTCCAGAAAGAGCTACGCGAAACCAATAACCAGCTCGAACGCCAGCGAGCCCAGTTGCTTGAAGCCAATCAGAAACTCAAAGATGTGGAGCAGGCCAAAGCCGATTTTACGGCGATGCTGGTTCACGACTTGAAATCGCCGCTCACCGTGGTCAAAACCATGCTGGACTTGCTCCAGTTTGACGAAGTCATTAACCAGGCCATTGCCGAACAACGACTTACCGACGTCATGGTGGCATCGGAGCGCAACATAGATAAAATTCTTGACCTGATTCAGGAAATTCTGGAGTTTTCACGAATTGAATCCCAGAACCTGAGTTTGGATACAGAACCTGTCAATATTGAAGGCATTCTGAGGGATTGTGTGGTGACCACCAGCGTGACGGCACTCCAAAATCACATTACCGTTGAAGCTGATATTCAGGAAAACCTGCCGCTGGTCTTCGGAGACCGTGTCAAACTGGAACGTGTCTTTTCAAACCTGCTCTCCAATGCGGTTAAATTCACCCCAACCAGTGGAAAAATCACCATCGAAGCCCGGCAAATGAACCAGCCCGATTCAACCTCACAGGATCTCCCGTTGATTGCCGTTCATATCAGCGATACGGGCGAAGGAATTCCAGCCGAAGAAGTTCCCTACGTCTTTGAACCTTACCGCCAGGCGACCAAACGCAAGGGACGTCTCGGCGTTGGGCTGGGATTAGCCATCGTCAAACGGATTGTCACGGCCCACAAAGGTCAATTGTGCGTTGAAAGTCAGCTTGGGGTTGGGAGCCGGTTCACGGTTTTGCTTCCAGCGCTTTCTGCTGAGCAATTGAAGAGCGA
>DAOQNB010000088.1:7362-11183 GCA_035335845.1 Acidobacteriota bacterium
ATAGTCAATCCACATCCAGGGCAGATCGCAAAAGCACGCTGTCCCCCTGTCAGTTTGTCACCCTGTCACCCTGTCACCGATTTCATCATGTCGTCTGCCCCCACTTCACCTCGCACGCATTTTCGCACCTGGGTGCTGGCCTTTTTCCTTCCACTGGCTATTGCCGCGCTCAGTATTTACCACATCACCACACCACCAGCCGTTCTTCCGGCAACGGCACCGCCAACTGAATTTTCAGCCGAGCGTGCCATGACCCATCTCTGGGCCATTGCCCAGCGTCCGCATCCATCGGGGTCTATCGAACACCAAAAAGTCCGTGAATATCTGGTTGCCCGGCTCAAAGAACTCGGGTTGCAGACCGAAGTCCAGAAAACAACCGCGCTGGTTGATCGCTGGGAGACGGCTGGTACAGTTCACAACATTCTGGCCCGATTCCCTGGTACCAATCCGACAAAGGCCGTCATGCTGGCAGCACATTATGATTCAGTTCCAACCGGACCGGGGGCCAGCGATGACGGCGCCGGCGTGGCAGGGATCCTTGAAGCCATTCGTGCTTTAAAAAGCGCTGGCCCGCTCCGCAATGATGTGATTGTGCTGTTCACTGATTCTGAAGAACTTGGCCTGCTCGGGGCATCAGCTTTTGTGGATGAACACCCCTGGGCCAAAGACGTGGGCGTGGTGTTTAACTTCGAAGCGCGTGGAAATCGTGGATGCTCCCTGCTGTTTGAGACCAGTGAACAAAACGGCTGGCTTATGGCAGAAGTCGCCAAAGCTGGGGCCTATACCATTGGAAACTCTTTGTTTTATGAAGTGTACCGCCGCCTGCCAAATGACAGTGATATGACGATGTTTAAACGGGGCGGCATGATCGGCTGCAATTTTGCTTTTTCACAGGGAATCCTGTTTTACCATTCGGCGCTTGATCACCCGGCCTACATTGAGCAACGCAGCCTGCAGCACCACGGCGGGTATATGCTGAACCTCACCCGGCATTTTGGCCGGCTTGACCTGAGTAACCCTCCACGCCAGGCAAATGTGGTTTATTTTGAACTTCCCTTTGGAAAACTGGTCTGGTACCCACAGGTTTGGACTCTGATTGGGTTGGGAGCACTGATGTTCCTGATGCTGGCCGTGGGATTGATCGGAGTTCGCAGCCAGCAACTCACCCTGTCGGGAATCTTCCTTGGGATCCTGGCAATGATGACCGTGTTGGTGCCGCCAGCCCTGGTGGTGTGGGGTTTATGGAGTTTAATCCATGCGCTTTCGGCTCACCATCAGGCATTTGCGTATTTTGAAGATGCTTATCAGCAGCACTGGTATCTCCTTGGATTTACATCCCTTACGGTTGCAATTATTTCAGCGCTCTGGATGACCGCCAGCCAAAAAGTCTCGTGGCCCAATCTGGCCTATGGGGCACTGTTCATCTGGACAGTGCTGGCAATTATCGCAATTCGATTTTTTCCGGGAGGAGCGTTTCTGTTTATGCTTCCGGCGCTGGCAAGTGCCTTGAGCCTGGGAATTCTCTTTGTGCGACAGTGGGACGATTGGACCGCCTGGCGACCTGGAGTTGTGTTGAGCCTGGGGATGCTTCCGGCGTTGTACTTTATGTCACCGCTCATTTTGTGTCTGGTGGTGGCATTGACCCTCAAGCTGGCCTGGGTTGCCATGATTGTGGTGGGGCTTTTGCTCGGGCTGTTACTTCCGCAGATTGCGGTTTTGCACCAAACAGTGCCGAAACGACTTCCACTCCTGGCACTGACAGTTGGTGTTATCTGCCTGATTACAGGTGGCTTGAAAACCAGAGTCGACTATGATCACCGTCAGCCAAACATGATTTTTTATGCCTTGAATGCCGACACCAACCAGGCGTTCTGGGTTTCAGACCTGAGCCCGGTGGACGATTGGGAACGCCAGTTCCTCAAAGACACCCCAACACGTCGGTCGCTCCCAGATTTTTTTCCGATAAGTTCAAGTACCTTTCAGGTCAGTCCGGCCTCCGTGGCGCCGATTGAGCCAGCTCTCGCCGAAGTCTTATCTGACGAACGCACGGCTGATTCGCGAAAAGTACGGCTCCGGGTCCGGTCTCCGCGACTGGCAGAACGGTTGTCGCTCTATTTTGAAGACACAGAACTTCGATCTTTGGCGGTGAATGGCAAAGCCTTCCAAAAACTCCCCAAATATCAGGCGAAATCTGGTCCGACCTACACTTTTGACTATGTGGCCCCACCCGCTGATGGGCTCGTGATTGATCTTGAAACTGTCGGAACCAACCCCATCAAGCTGGTGATGGTAGATCAATCGTTGCGCCTGCCACCGCTTCCTGGATTTATTTTTATCCACCGCACCGAAGAGATGATGCCCAGCATTCGGAGCCTGACAGATTCGACCTTTGTGGTAAAGACGGTGACGCTCTAAAGCGGCGTCAAGCCGCCGCACTCCGAAAGAATCCAGGTTGCGCTGCGCTGCGTAGCGGGACGTGTCAATCCGACCTTCCCAGCCAACTCTGAATTTGAGCCAGCATCCGCAAAAACCACAGATTCATGAATACCCCCTTCGCATCACATTTCCTTGGGCGAATTGTGTTCAGATTCGTCTTTATCTATTTTTTCATCTATAACTTACGCTTCTTATTAAGTGATCTTCCGTTCGTTGGGCGACTTGGAGAATCGTATGAAAACGCACTCCATATCATAATTCCCTGGGTTGGAAAGTATGTTCTGCGATTGCCGTACGACATCACTGTGTTTTCAGCAGGCAGCGGAGACACAACCTATGATTATGTTTTGGTGTTGTGCCTGATTGTCGTTTCAGCAAGCCTGGCACTGGGCTGGACGCTACGTAAACGCCAACAGGTTGACGATTCAAAACTCCATCAGTGGCTGCGGGTGTATGTGCGCTATTCGCTCGCCCTGGCGATGATTTCTTATGGGGTTGTCAAGTTCATTCCCGGAGGCCAGTTCCCTGCCCCAACACTTGACCGACTGTTGCAACCGTTCGGAGACGCCTCGCCGATGGGATTACTCTGGACATTTATGGGTGCCTCGAAGGGCTACAATGTGTTCACAGGTGCGGCGGAAATCATCGGCGGTCTGTTGCTCATCACGCCGCGCACAACGTTGCTCGGGTCGCTGGTCTGTTTCGGAGTGCTCACCAACGTCGTCATGCTCAACCTGTGCTATGACGTCCCGGTGAAACTGTATTCGTCACATCTGGCGGCCATGTCTTTATTTCTGATGGTGCCGGATCTGGGGCGGCTGGCAAATTTGCTGCTGTTCAATCGTCCGGTGGAGCCAGTTGAATATCACCCGCTCTTTGCCCAGAAACGATTGAATGTTGCGGCACAGCTCTGTGGCGTGGGGTGTATGCTGCTCTTTACAGGCTGGTCGCTGTACGATTTGCACACCGAACTCAAGGCTGAAACCGGGCCTGAAGCTCAATCACCACTTCGTGGAATTTGGGTTGTTGAAGAATTTGAAGTTGATGGGCAGGTTCGTCCGCCGCTCCTAACCGAGGGTGAACGCTGGCGGCGGGTTGTGGTTGACTATCCGGGATGGATTGGCATCCAGTTGGTGAATGATTCACGCCAGCGTTTTTTACTGGACCTTGATCTGGAGAAGAAAACCCTCACGCTCGGCAACCGTGACAATCCGGACTGGGAAGCCGTGCTGACTTTTGACCGCCCGGAATCAGAAGTCCTTCTGATGGAAGGGGATCTGGACAACCATCACCTCCGCGCCCGATTACACCGCATCCCAGAGCCACAATTTTTGCTCAAAAATCGCGGCTTCCACTGGATCACTGAACATACCTTCAACCGCTAA
>DAOQNB010000089.1:0-9029 GCA_035335845.1 Acidobacteriota bacterium
CCGAGCTGAGAAGCGGCCCTTAACCTTTGTTGACATTGTGTCGTTTCGTTCAGTCTCTGCTTTAGACATCAGTCCCGACGGGAAGTCTGCGGAGCAAAAAGAATGTGTTGATATCATCCGGATTGGCGGAGATTCCCTGCTGTCGGTTATTACCGATATTCTGGATTTTTCCAAAATCGAAGCCGACATGATGGAGTTTGAGTACCTGCCCGTGGTCATTCGCGAGTGTATTGAAGACGTTATTGACCTTCTGGCACCGTCAGCACTGAGAAAACACCTGGAATTTGTGTATTGGATTGATCCGGCAGTTCCCTACTGTGTGATCACTGATGCGGTTCGATTGCGTCAGGTTCTGATCAATCTGATCAACAATGCGATCAAGTTTACCCAGACTGGTGAAATCTTTATTTCAGTCACCGCCCAGGGATGTGAGCCTCCCCACTGTTTGCTCCGGGTAGCTGTCAAAGATACCGGGATTGGAGTTCCAGCCGAAAAAATGGACCGGCTCTTTCAGTCATTTAGTCAGGCAGATACGTCAACCACCCGCAGATTTGGAGGAACGGGCCTGGGACTGGTCATTTGCAAACAACTGATCGAAAAGATGGGAGGTCACCTGGAGGTTGAAAGCCAGCTTGATCAGGGTTCGACCTTCTCTTTTTCTTTGCCAGTCACGATCAGTCACGAACTCACGCCAGATCATGAGGTGGATACCACCTGTTTGAAGGGGAAACAAATCCTGATCGTCACGGCGAGCCAAACCAGTCGCAAGATATGGCAGCAACTTGTGATCCACTGGGGAATGACCCCGGTCACGGCTGGCTCGGCTGAGGAAGTAGGTTCACACCTTGAGGCGCACACCCAGTTTGAGGTTGGAATCCTCGACCATCAGATGCCAGACACTGATGGAATCAACCTTGCCGCTCAGTGTCGAACCCATCCAGCTTTCCAGAACTTTCCACTGCTTCTGTTTTCAATGGCTGGGGTTGAAGTTGATCGTACGGCCTACCAACAAAATGGCTTTGTCACAACCTTAAACAAACCCGTCAAACCAGCGGTTTTGGCGGAGGCCCTGGTTCAGGTGTTGAGTAGCAGAACGCCTCGCCCACCCAAATCAGTCGAAGTTCAGACCAGACCCAGTCTCAGTTCAAGTCAGCCACTCAAAATTCTGCTGGCTGAAGATAATGTCATCAATCAACGGGTGATCCTGCGGATTCTGGAAAAAATCGGGTTTCAGGCCGCGGTCGCCACCAACGGGTACGAAGTTCTTGAAGCGCTGCGGCAGCAATCATTTGATCTGATTTTGATGGACATTCAAATGCCTGAAATGGACGGACTGGAAGCCACCCGAAGGATTATCGCAGAATGGCCATCTGACCAGCGCCCCAAAATCATTGCCCTCACCGCAAACGCCATCCAGGGCGACCGGGAAACGTACCTTGAAGCCGGGATGGACGGATATCTCTCTAAGCCCATCAACATTGACCTCCTGCAAGACACCATCCAGGCACTCTTAAAACCAGTAGTCAGTAGTCAGTAGCCAGCAGTCGAATGTTAGGATTGCAGGATTTCCGTCAAGTGTACTCCATGATTCACACTCAATTTAGAACCTGTTTCCAAACGAATACCGTGTTGGAATGAATCGTTTGTATGAATGAGTAGCTAAACAACCAAAAAAAATGGAGTGAGGGAGCTACTGACTACTAACTACTGACTACTGACTGGCATTAAAACTCATCCTGACTGATCTCAAACTCAAATTGATTAGAACTCACCCCGCCCACAATCACCCTGATCAGGTTAGTGCCATTGATGAGACCTAATTTCTTTTTCTTCCCTTTGAGCATCAAACTGGTGTCAGTCTGGGATTTGAGAAATGCGGTGGCATCGGTTTCGTTGATCAGAACCTGGGCGCCGGTTGAACCAAACCCGGTGCCGGTGATCGTCAATTGCCGGTCCCGAAAACTGACCTGAGCCACGGTAACCGTCCGAAGCCCAACCGCCACCTGCCGGATGACCCGAATGGCATCGTTGAAGCCGCTCGCCAGCCACAGGTTACCGTCTCGATCAATCACGAGTCCCAGCGGATAGTTTAAGCGACACTCACTGGCCGGCTGACCGTCCCCGCTATAGCCCTGTTCCCCGGTTCCCGCAATGGTCGCGATGATTCCCGTTTGGGCATCTACCCGGCGAAGGCGATGATTATCCCGATCAGCAATAAAAAGATTGCCCGCCCCATCAACCGCAATGCCATGCGGCGAATTGAGTTGGGCCAGCACCGCCGGTCCGCCATCACCACTCAGCCCTGGAATGCCAACCCCGGCAATCGTCGTGATGACGCTGGTCCGGGCATCAATCCGACGAATGCGGTGATTGCCTAAATCAGCAATCAGGAGGTTTCCCTGCTGGTCAAACACAATTTCTTCCGGTGAATTCAAATGGGCATACATGGCTGGCCCGCCATCTCCGGTAAACCCGGCAGTTCCCATGCCAGCAATTGTCGTGATCACACCGGTTTGGGCATCCACCCGGCGAATGCGATGGTTGAGCCGATCAGCCAGATACAGATTATCGTGGGCATCCATGGTGATACCCCGCGGAGAATTGAGCGTCGCCAGTGCGGCCAGCCCACCATCACCCGCAAATCCAGCCTGTCCATTTCCAGCAAAATTGACAATCACGCCGGTGGTGGCATTGACCCGGCGGATTCGATTATTTTCCTGGTCAGCAATATAGATGTTCCCAGCCCGGTCAATGGCCAGTCCTTCCGGATCGTGTAGCCGTGACAGAACCGCGGGTCCGCCATCACCGGTGTCACCTTCCACCCCGTTTCCAGCCACGGCGTGAATGATCCAGGTTTGGCGATCAACGCGGCGGACCCGATTGTTTTCCGAATCGGCAATAATCAGGTTATTCTGGTGATCAAGCAGGACTTTAAACGGATTACTCAAACTGGCGTTAATTGCTGGCCCTCCATCACCACTGACAAAGTCACTTCCAACCACGGTTTGGATCACTCCCTCTGGCAAGACCAGCCGGACCCGATTGTTTTCGGTGTCGGAAATAAACAGCCGCCCGTTGCCATCAATCGCAACGGCCTCCGGATCCAATAACCCGGCGCTGATGGCGGGACCGCCATCACCACTAAAATCATCTGAACCATTTCCGGCCACGGTGCTTATCAACCGGGTGGCAACGTCAACCCGGCGGATCCGACCATTGTTGCGGTCAGCAATGATGAGGTTCCCTGTCAGGTCAATCACGACACCATAGGGTTGATTTAAACTGGCACTGGTGGCCGGGCCGCCGTCACCACCAAAGGCCGCAATCCCATTTCCAGCCACTGTGGTGATGAGATCGGACCCGGCATCCACCCGGCGAACCCGGTGATTTCCGGTGTCGGCAATGAAGAGATTATCAAACTGATCAACCGCCAACCCATAGGGTTGATTGAGTCGTGCTCGCGGGGCCAGATCGTTGTCGCCGCCAAACCCGCTGATACCAGTTCCGGCCACAGTGGTTATCACACCGGTCATGGCGTCAATGCGGCGAACCGCATGATTTTCTAAATCTGTCAGGAGCACATTTTCAGCCGAATCAAAGACAATGGCCTGGGGTGAATTGAGTTGTGCGTTTGTCGCGGGGCCTCCGTCACCAGAAAAACCAGCCACCCCGGTTCCACCAACCGTTGTGATGATTCCGGTCATGGCATCCACCCGGCGAATCCGATGATTGAGCTGGTCAGCAATCCAGACATTCCCATCGTGGTCCACAGCGACACCGGTCGGGAAGTTTAAACTGGCACTCAGGGCGGGTTGCCCGTCACCGTTATAGGCTGCCGCTCCAGTTCCGGCAATGGTTGAAATAATGCCCGAAATCGCATCCACCCGCCGAACACGATGATTGAGCCGATCC
The DNA here is from genome assembly GCA_035335845.1 of Acidobacteriota bacterium. Lineage (GTDB taxonomy): Bacteria > Acidobacteriota > Blastocatellia > Chloracidobacteriales > Chloracidobacteriaceae > JACQXX01. Next base: position 3,913 of record DAOQNB010000089.1, read on the forward strand.
GCGATAAATATATTTCCGGCACCGTCAATCGCCATCGAACGTGGAAATTTTAAATTAGCCAGGATGGCAGCGCCGCTATCGCCCGAGTACGGAACCCCGCCCGCCACGGTCGTGATTTCCCCAGCCGCCATTGCTTCAAAAGTTTTGGCAAAGATTTCGAACTTTTGCTGGACCAGACCGCCTCGGGTTTGAATCGAAAGCGTGCGTTTCCCCGGCGCATTTTGTGGCGGAACCTGAAACCGCAGGCGGGTGGCACTTTCGATAACCGCCTCTTCAACCAGCCGGTCACCCAGCAGAACGTGGGTTTCGGGTCCAAAATTTTGACCATCAACCACCACTTCGGCGCCGCCTTCGATCCGGTCAGAGGTCCGGCTAATGGTTTTAATGCGCGGCGCGCCAATTGTCACCACTTTGACTGCCTGGTCAGAGCTGGCCGCCTGGGCATCAAGCACAAACGTCTGATAGCCCCGGACAGTCACGCTGACCGCCTGCTCAAACGACACGCCGGGTTGAGCCAGCGGGATCCGTTCGGGAGAGCTGGTTTCCGGATTGGTCACAACGTAGGCTTCGGCCTTGTCAATCAGGCACAGATTTCCCTGCCCGTCAAAGCTGACCGATTGTGGCGCTTGAAACAAAAATTCATCCTCGGAAGGTGTTTTCCATTCGCGTGCGGCAGATTGGCGGCCAAGGGTTTTGACCGTCCCGGATTTTGAAACCAGTCGGACCACCCGGTTTCCTTCATCAGCCACCGCCAGCAAGCGTCCATCTGGACTGAGCGCCAGCCCTCGCGGATGGGCAAACCGGGCGGTGCGGCCAGTTCCATCTGCCAGACCTGACTCACCGGGCATTCCAGCCAGCAACCGGATCTCCTGCCGGTTAAAATCAACATAAAAGATGGCGTTATTTTCGGTATCGGCTACAAACAGATTGCCACCAGTATCAATCGCCACGCCACGTGGACCGCGCAGAACCGCGCTTGAAAGCGGTGTGATGTCAGCCGTCAAGATTCCCGGGGTACCATTTCCCACCACGGTTGAGACCTGATCGTCATACCCAACCTTGCGAATGCAATGATTGAGCGTGTCGGCCACATACACCCCACCCAGGGCGCCATTGTCAATGGTGGCAGCGGTTGGCCCGGCAAACCAGGCACCCAGGCGATTTCCATCACGGTGACCGTGTGCTGACGCTGAACCGGCAAAAAGCTGAGCCGGTGCCACAAGACTCTCCTTGCGCAAAACAACACTATTGATCGGGTCAGTCAGATAGACTCGCCCACGGGTATCAACTTTGGTTTCACCCGGCACCGTTGCGCCGTGAGTGGAACTGACTCGCGTCACGACGACAAACACTGAAGTACGCTCAGCATTGCGACGAGCCGTTACCGTGGCAACCCCCTGCAAGACACCCTGCAGGACTCCGGTTTGGGGCTCAACGGTCACGATTTCCGGGCTCCCGGATTCCCAGACAACACCCGAAACCGGTTGACCAGTCGCATCCACCACCGTCAATCGAAGTTGATTTCCTTCGTTGACCACGGGTGAGCGTTCAACAATTGAAAATGAAGCCGATTGAAGCGGAGGAAACGAAACAGATGTCGGACGGACAGAAATCCAAAATACTGAGCTAGCGGCAAACAGAATGAGAGAAATAACAAAGTGCGGCAATCTCAAGGCGACCATAACTACCACCTTCTCTGGCAAGTAATGCACTACAAATCAGAATTATTGGGGATTGAAAGATCGTTCGGTTGCTTACCAGTTTAGAATGCCAAAGTTAAACGCACCGTGAATAACCGCTTTGAATAGGCAAATTTGGCGGGATTTCCCGGTACAAATCCGGGATTTTTCAGACTGGGGTTTGAATTGTAACTGGATTGATCTTGCTTCTGTAGTTTGGGTTCACAATTCAAGTGACTGTAAACAATGTGTAAATTCCCAGCCATGCATCTGGTGCAATCTGAATTTCTCGGCTAGAGTCGGTTTCTACCAGACCGACCACAAGAAGTTCCTCTACTTCGAATTCCCTTCGCTCAATTCATCCTCAAGATTTCTAAAAAGTGAAAGCTGCGTCAAGCCGCCCGCTTTGAAAGCTGCGTCAAGCCGCAGCACTCCAAAGCGAGCCGCAGCACTCCAGATATGCCAAATTACAAATTGACCATCAACCAGCAAAAAGTAACGGTTTCGGTCGAACCGGAAATGCCACTCCTGTGGGTATTGCGTGATTATTTGGGACTGACCGGAACCAAGTTTGGCTGCGGCCTTGGCGTGTGCGGCGCCTGTACCATTTTGCAGGGGAACCAGTCAGTGCGTGCCTGCCAGATCTCGTGCCAGGATGCCGCCGGGAAGTCGTTCACCACCATCGAAGGACTCTCAAAAGACAATTCCCATCCCTGCCAGAAAGCGTGGCTTGAAGAAGACGTCGCCCAGTGTGGGTTTTGCCAGAGCGGTATGATTTTGGAAACAGCGGCCTTCCTCAACCACACCCCAAACCCAACTGACGAACAAATTGACGAAGTGCTTTCCCAACACGTCTGCCGATGCGGCACCTATCAGCGTATTCGGCGGGCCGTCCATCGCGCCGCGACAAAGTGACAGACTGACAAGGTGACAAGGTGACAGAGTGACAAGGTGATTTTTTCATCCCTCATCCTTCATCCCTCATCCCTTCGAAAAACCCCGCCCCCTGCCCCCAACCCCTAATCTTATGACTACATCACGACGACAATTTCTCAAACTCAGTGCTCTCACCGGGCTGGCACTCATTCTGGAAATTCCAGCTTCGGCTGAAAATGCAGTGCGCAATCTGAGCCTGGAACAAACGCCATTTCAGCCCAATCAGTGGCTCTCGATTGATCAGACCGGAAAAGTCACAATTATGGCCGCCAAGGCTGAAATGGGTCAGGGCGTCCGGACATCGCTGCCGATGATTGTGGCCGAAGAACTCGACGTTGACTGGAAACAGGTCACAGTTCAATTCCCCATGCCCGGTACTGATTTTCCACGGATGCGCACCAGCGGCAGCGGCAGTGTGACCGGTTCCTGGAGCCCGCTTCGGGTCGCCGGGGCCACGGCCCGGGAGATGTTGATTGCAGCAGCAGCAGCCACCTGGCAGGTTGAATCCGCGACCTGCGAAACATCACAGGGAATGGTCATCCATCCTCCAACGGGACGCAAAGCGGCGTATGGCGAACTGGTTGCAGCCGCCGCCAAACTGACGCCGCCGCCTTCCCCGAAAGTAAAGAATCCAACTGATTTCAAGCTGCTTGGAAATCGGGTCAAACGCGTTGACGGTCCCGATATCGTGAACGGAAAAGCTGCCTACACGGCAGATATTCGCGTGCCCGGAATGCGGTTTGCGGCAGTAAAACGGTCTCCGGTCCTGGGCGGAAAAGTAGCCAGATGGGACGCAACCAAAGCCAAAAAGATCCGGGGTGTACGCAACGTCGTGCAGGTGCCAACCGGAATTGCTGTGATTGCTGATGACACCTGGGCGGCCTTTCGGGGCGTTGAAGCCCTTGAAATCGAATGGGACCTGGGCGCAAACAAAGACTATTCATCTGAACTTCACTGGAAACGGACTGAAGAATTAAGCCGCCAGGAAGGCCGGGTGATTTTGACCCAGGGCGACCGGACGAAAGCGGTTGAAACAGCGGCACATAAACTTGAAGAAGTTTACGCTTACGGGTTTCAAGCCCACGCGCCGGTGGAAACCCTGACCTGTACGGTTCACGTTCGCAAAGGCGAATGTGAAATCTGGACCGGCACCCAGTGCGCCAATCAGGCTCAGGAAGGCGTGGCCAAACAGCTTGGCCTCGAAGTTGGCGCGGTCAAAATGCACGTTCCCTTACTCGGTGGCGCTTTTGGCCGGAGATTGCAGTTTGATTATGTCACCGAAGCGGTCGAAGTCGCCAGACAGAGCCCGGATCCGGTCCAGGTCATCTGGTCACGAAGCGATGATATGAAACACGGCTATTTTCATCCGGCGTCCATGCACCGCATGACTGGAACGGTGGATGCCAGCGGAAAATTGACCAGTTTCGGCCATCGGCTCTGTGCCTCGTTGCTTTCGGTTCTGGGGCCACCTGACTTTAAGGATCCAAACTGGCACGTTGGCTATGGATGGGGGCTCTATGATTCACCCTACGCATTTCCAGCCATGCACTATGATTTTGTGCTGGTTGATTCGCCAGTCCCCTCGGGGCCGTGGCGGGCGGTGCATTACCCGCCAAATGTCTTTGCCCGTGAAAGCTTTCTGGATGAACTGGCGCACGCCGCCAAAGCCGACCCGGTTGAATTTCGGCTGGAGTATCTCAAAGGCGATGTCGCGCCGTTTCAAACCATTCGCCCAAGTCTGCGACGGGTAATCCAACTCGCGGCTGAAAAAGCCGGCTGGGGCAAACCGCTTCCCAACGGCCACGCGCTGGGCATCGCCTGCAACGTCTATCACGAACGAACCACCATGGCGCAAATTGCCGAAGTCTCAGTTGGCGCGGATGGCAGACCCAAACTTCATCGCATTGTCTGTGCGGTCGAATGCGGTCAGGTCGTCAATCCACTTGGGTTGGAAGGCCAGATTGAAAGCGGTATCGTGTGGGGGCTCTCAGCCGCGATGTCAGGTGAAATCACAGTCAAAAACGGCGGTATCGTTGAAAGCAATTATGCGGATTTTGGGGTGTTTCGAATCAAAGATATGCCACGGGTTGAAGTCTACACCGTCCCCAGTACCGCGCCTCCCACCGGCATTGGCGAACAACCGGCTCCACCAGCGGCACCAGCGGTGTTCAATGCGTTTTTTGCCGCCGGAGGTAAGCGCATCCGACGGTTGCCGATGAAGTAGGTCTGAAGAAACGGGGCTGAAAATTCGCAGGCTCAGGGCTCAGGGCTGAAGAAATTGGGCTGAAGAAATCGGGTGAGGGCTTGGGGTTTTAGAACAAAAAAGGTTGACTGGTTCAGTCAAAGACCATAAAACAAACTTTTAGGCTTTGGTTTCAATACCCTCAGCCCTGAGCCCGATTTCTTCAGCCCTGAGCCCGATTTCTTCAGCCCTGAGCCCAATTTCTTCAGCCCTGAGCCCGATTTCTTCAGCCCTGAGCCCGATTTCTTCAGCCCTGAGCC
>DAOQNB010000089.1:9129-11017 GCA_035335845.1 Acidobacteriota bacterium
GATTTCTTCAGCCCTGAGCCCGATTTCTTCAGCCCTGAGCCCAATTTCTTCAGCCTCAAGCCCTACTTCTATGCTTCCCCGTGACTTCCTGCTCGACACGGCCCAACGTGGCCTGAAAAAAGGCATTCCCGACGAACTCAACTGGTTTCCCTTTGATCAACTTCCGGCGCTGACCTGGAGCGATACCGGAGAAACCATCGAACCTGAAATTGTTTCCTGGTGGCTGATTCAAGGCGTTCGAAAGAAAAGTCCGGAAGCTATCTTGCTCCAGGAAGGTTGGCCCGAACAAATCCCCAACTCGCAGGGCGAAATCCTGGGAAAATTTGTTTTAGAGCAATGGATTCAACAAGATACCCAGATTATCGAGCAGCCTGACATTCAGACTCTCACCGAGCAACTCACCGCTGAATTTCAACAACTTCGGCACTTTTCATTTCTTAACATCACACCTGAAGAAGAAGACCGGCGGCTCCATGATTTTCTGACCTATATGATTGCCGACAAAACCAGACGCGGCAGCGCAATCAAGGAAAAAGGTATTCTGTCAGTCGCCGGGTCGTTTGGTCGTGCGGCGTTGATTCCACTGGTTGAAAAATATATTGATGACTGGCAGGTCAAACGTTCGGCTCAGTGCTGGGCACTCGTGCAAATGCTTGGAACAGTTGATGATGCGCGGTGTATTCAGTGGCTGGTACGAACTTCGCAGGCCAAGAATCGAACCAAAAGCATCCGCCAGCAAGCCCAAAAGTATCTGGACACCCTGGCCAGACGCAAAGGCTGGTCTCAGGATGACCTGATTGACCGCACGATTCCGACACTGGGGTTTGATTCCGGCGGTGTGCTAAAGCTCGATTTTGGCCCGCGTTCGTTTTCAGTTCAGATTGACGATGACTTCAAACTGGTGCTCAAGGACGCAGAGGGCACCATCCTCAAAACCCTCCCGACACCGCGAGCCAGCGATGATGAAAAACTGGCCAAAGAAGCGAAAAAAACGCTTTCGGATCTCAAAAAACAACTGAAAGAACTCTTTGAGTTTCAGACGACTCGTCTTTGGGAAGCGATGTGTCTCCGGCGTAACTGGTCGGCGGAAGACTGGACGCTGTGTTTCCAAAAGCATCCAGTGATGGGCCGACTGTGCCAGCGTGTGCTTTGGGAAGCAGTCACCCCGCATTCATCGGTCTGTGGATTTCGACCACTGGCGGATGGAACGCTGACGGATGCCGATGACAACCCGGTTGAACTCACGGCTGAGGTTCGGGTTCGAGTCGCCCATGCCCTTTCAATGACCGAAGCCGAACGTGCTCAGTGGCAGTCACATCTGGCCGACTATGAAGTGCAAACCCTCTTTCCACAGGTGGCCTGGGCGCCCTATCGCCTGCCTGAGAAGCTTCAGAAAACCAAAGAACTGACCGACTTTGTCGGCCACCTGGTTGAAGCTGTCGTGCTGCATGGCAAAGCCGCCAAATTTGGCTATAGCCGGGCTGAATCTGACGATGGCCTCTGGTTTTGGGTGTATCAAAAAAACCTGCCGGCACTCGGCGTCAAAGTGGTGATTGAATACACCGGCAGCGGTGACTTGAAGGAAAAACGGACAGTGGCACTCAAAAACTTTTATTTGACTTCGGATCTCTCAAGCTATGGCTACGAAACGAAAAAGCTCGAACTCGGCAAGATTCCGCCAGTGCTCCTGAGCGAAATCTGGCACGAAGCCCGCCAACTGGCAGCCGCTGGAACGGGCTTCAACCCGGAGTGGAAGAAAATGTGTGAAGTATGAGGCTGGGGCTGAAGACGTTGGGCTGAAGACGTTGGGCTGAAGACTCGCAAGCTTGGGGCTGAAGACAATGAGATTACAACCCCTCAATCCGCCTTCTTCAGCCCGTTTTCTTCA
>DAOQNB010000090.1:0-3821 GCA_035335845.1 Acidobacteriota bacterium
TCTTCATTCTCAATTCTTCATTCTCAATTCTTCATTCTTCATTCTTCATTCTGCTATGGTGTGCCTGCTCAATTTTTTCAATCAGCAGAAGGAACTTCAGGATGGATGCAGCCATTGTTGCCAACAACGTCACCATCAAATTTGGTGATTTCGTCGCCGTCAATAACGTCAGTCTGTCAGTCGGTCGAGGCGAGATCTTTGGATTTCTGGGGCCAAATGGTTCAGGGAAAACCACGCTCATCAAAGCCTTTTGTGGTCTGCTCAAACCAGCCACCGGCCACGGCCAGGTACTGGGGTTCGATATTCAAAAAGAAGCCCACATTATCCGTCACCATATTGGCTACATGTCGCAAAAATTCAGTCTGTACGGTGATTTGACGGTTCGTGAAAACCTCGAATTTTACGGCGGAGTGTATGGACTCAAAGCTGAACGGCTCGAACGGCGCATCCAGGAAGTGGTTGAACTAACCGGGATTGGCCCCTATCTGGAACGTCGTTCATCAACGCTTTCCGGAGGCTGGAAACAACGACTGGCGCTGGGATGCGCCATTATTCACGAGCCAGATGTCCTTTTTTTGGACGAACCAACCGCCGGAATTGACCCGGTTGCTCGCCGCGCCTTGTGGGATCTTCTGTTTGAACTCTCAGGTCAGGGCGTCACCTTTTTTGTGACCACTCACTATATGGACGAAGCCGAACGCTGTGCCCGGGTTGGGTATATCTATCTTTCAAATCTGATCGCCATTGGCACAATTGATGAACTGACGACGCTTCCAGAGGTTTCTCCCGAAGGCTCGACCCGCCTGGAAGTCCAATGCAAACAACCTTCAGCCGCACTTTCTTATATCAAATCACTCCCGTATGTGATGGAATCAACCATCTTTGGTCAAAACATTCACGTTCTGGTTGATAATGTAAAACCAGTTGAACGGCTCAAAGCTGATTTGGAAAAAGCCAATTTTGGTCATTCTCAAATCCAGGCGATTACACCTTCGTTGGAAGATGTCTTTGTGACGTTGACCAATCGTATTCTCCGCGAACGCAACGGAGTCACCCAACGTCTTTCCTTATGATCCTCTTTGAGGGTAATCCACCTGTATTCGCAAAGAGTTAAACATTTGAAAATATTGTATTTCCCTGAATCCTGAACCCTAAACCCTGAACCCTCATTAGGTATGAATAAACACATTCCTCCAAGTCGCTGGTTTTCGGGTACCTGGCCGGTTTTTCGCAAAGAAGTCATCCATATCCTGCGTGATCCAGCCACACTCCACTTTGCACTCCTGATCCCCATGCTCGAAGTCATTATGTTTGGCTATGCCCTGGATATGAAGGTCCGGCAAATCCGGACTGTGATTTACGATGCAGCCAACACTCAAGAAAGCAAACGCCTGATTGATCGGTTTATCACCACCGATGATTTTCGAATTATGAAAGTCGTCACCAGCGACAAAGAAATGTATGCGGCAGTCACCGCTGGCGAAGCCAAAGTCGCCATCAAGATCCCGGTGGATTACTCACGCCGCGTTCTGGATGGCCGGGATGCCAGCGTGCTGGTGCTGGTGGATGGGTCAGATTCAACCGTTACCAGCGAAGCCGTCAACGTGGCCAATCAGGTGACGCTTCAGGAGTCGCTCCGTCAGGTTGGAAGCGGGGCCGCCCGGAGTTCCCTTCCTATCGAAGCCAGAGTTTCGGTGTTGTTTAACCCGGATATGCGCTCGCCCAACTTTCTTATGCCGGGGATGATCGCGATTTTGCTCCAGATGATTACCATTTTGCTGATTTCATTTTCGGTCGTTCGCGAACGTGAAAACGGAACGTTGGAGCAACTCTACCTGACACCGATCAGCCCGCTGGGCATGATGGTTGGAAAGATGCTGCCCTACGGAGTCCTGGGGTTTGTTGAAATCTGTGGAATTCTGGTCTTGATGCGCTATGTGTTTGAAGTACCAATTGTTGGAAGCCTGACCTTTTTATTCCTGACGTCACTTCCCTTTTTGCTGACGGTGTTGGGGATGGGGCTGGTGATTTCCACCAAAGCGCATACTCAGGGCGAAGCGATCCAAATGGCCTCCGGAACGCTGCTTCCGACAGTTTTTCTCTCGGGCTACATTTTCGCCATTGATAATATGCCGCCGCTATTTCAATGGATTAGCGCGGGGATACCGGCGACCTACTATATTGATTCCCTGCGCGGGATCATCCTGCGTGGTGCTGGGGTGAAGGAACTCTGGTTTAATGCGGTAATTATGTCAGTGATTGGGCTGGCGGCCATTGGGCTGGCAGCATTCCAGTTTAGCAAGAAAAGTCCCTGATCTTAGTCAGTCGTCAGTCGTCAGTCGTCAAGTGTTGGAGATTGAGAGCCTGCGTCAAGCGTATTTGATTCCATTTGGCTCATTGAGGAATAATTCTTTTCAAGAATTCAACAGATTCAACTGTCCGGGTTTTGTCTACTGACGACTGACGACTGACTACCAACTTATTCCGATTTCATTTTTTAGTGGCGACGTCCACGCCCTGTATGCTTTGATTCGAAACTCGTCTTTGCTTTCCTCCACACGCTATATTCCACACCTTGAACGAAGGAGACTCTCCATGGCTGATCTACGTGTCAATTTTGCTGGAATTAAATCGCCGAACCCATTCTGGCTGGCTTCGGCGCCTCCGACCAATATGGGCTCGATGGTTGAACGGGCGTTTGATGCCGGTTGGGGCGGAGCGGTCTGGAAAACCATTGGGGAGCCGATTGTCAATGTTTGCTCACGACTGGCTTCGGTGGATTATGGACCATACCGCATGATGGGCCTCAATAATATCGAACTGATCTCTGATCGCCCAACCGAAGTCAATTTACGCGAAATTACCGAGGTCAAACGCAAGTACCCCAACCATGCCCTGATTGTGTCGCTGATGGTTGAATCCAAACGCGAAGCCTGGCAGGACATGATGAAACGGGTTGAAGACACCGGGGCCGACGGCGTTGAGTTAAATTTTGGCTGTCCACACGGCATGTCTGAACGTGGGATGGGTGCCGCGATGGGCCAGGTGCCGGAATACACCTGTATGGTGACCGAATGGGTCAAAGAAGTCTCAAAACTGCCCGTCATTATTAAATTGACTCCCAATGTGACCAGCATCACGCCGCCAGCCCGCGCCGCGGTCAAAGGTGGTGCCGATGCCCTGTCGCTCATCAATACCATTAACTCGATTATTGGTGTTGATATTGACACAATGATTCCTTATCCAAATGTCAACGGGATGGCGTCACATGGTGGGTATTGTGGTCCGGCAGTCAAACCGATTGCCTTGAACATGGTTTCGGAACTGGCGAATGATCCTCAGATCAATGTCCCCATCAGTGGCATCGGCGGCATTCAAACGTGGCGTGATGCGGTGGAATTTTTCCTGCTGGGGGCGACTAACGTGCAGGTGTGTACCGCAGTGATGCATTATGGGTATCGAATCATTGAAGATTTAGTTGATGGACTTTCCAACTATCTGGATGACAAAGGGTTTGCCAGCGTTGAGGATATCATTGGCCTGAGCGTTAAACGGGTTACCGATTGGGGGAATTTGGATCTCAAATATAAAACGGTGGCCCGGATTGACCACAGCAAATGTATCCAGTGCAATTTGTGTTATATCGCCTGTGAAGACGGCGCCCATCAGTGTATTCACTTTACCCAAATCAACGGGAAGCGGTTTCCGGTGGTGGACGAATCAGAATGTGTCGGCTGTAACCTGTGCAATCTGGTGTGCCCGGCGCCAGGGTGTATCACCATGGCGCGGGTTGATGGGGGTCAAGAATCAATGACGTGGCG
>DAOQNB010000090.1:3921-10986 GCA_035335845.1 Acidobacteriota bacterium
GTGCGGCGGCTTGACGCCGCTTTAGACAAAAGCGATGTCAAGCCATCGCACTCCCAAAGAAAGAAATCATTTCAGCAAAGGCATTATCGGTGGCGACGGGGTCGTATCGGGGGCCTTCATCGCGCATAAAAGCATGTTCGGCAGGAAAGTAACGAACCTGGTAATCAGTTCCAGCCGCATCGAGTGCGGCATGGATGGTGGCTCGACCAGCTTCGGGAATATGCGGGTCAAACTCGCCCCAGGCTAAAAGTAACTTGCCCTTGATATCCCCGGCCCGCTGGAGCGACCCGGCGTCAGCATCCTGGCCTAATTTTCCATTGTGGATCCCCGTTCCATAAAAACATACTGTTCCCAGGACATCTGGCTGCAGTGCGGCGCGAAATGAAAGGTGACCGCCAATGCAAAAGCCTCCGGCCCCGAGTTTTCCCTCAGCGACTTTCGGATGGGTTTTTAGATAATCCAGCACAGCGCGACAATCGGCATCAAAATCAGCGACTGGCGTTTTGGCAGCATCGTCCAGCCCGCGAGTACGTCCATCATCATCAAAGGGAATAGCCAGTCCTGGCGGCTCAATCCGATGATAAATTTCAGGTGCCGCCACCACAAATCCATACCCGGCCAGGCGCAGGCAAGCCCGAACCATCGGTCCGGTGAGTTGAAAGATATCTGAATAATACACGATTCCAGGGTAGGTCCCTTCCGCTTTGGGGGCGGTCACCAGCATTCGCATAGGACTTCCACCGACGGGAATGTCCACATAATCCGTCGTGACAATCATGGGTGTGCTCCTTATAAAGAAATGAAATTGATGGGATAACAATGCGAGCGGGGCACACACTACGGAGGAAACCCTAAAATTACAAGTCAGACCATGCAGAAAAGGCAGTCGGACCTGGGTTTGAGGGGATTTAGGACCCGATTTCACCTCTATACTGTGCCGGGCCAGTACCATTACAAAGCCAGCCGGAAATTGATTGTTCGTGGATTGGACGGTGTTATCTTTGTGGTAGACAGTCAGTATGAACGACTGGATGCCAACATCGAAATGCTCAACGATCTGGCCGAACACTTGCAGGAACAGGGGTTGGATTTTTATCAGGTGCCCGATGTGCTCCAACTCAACAAGCGGCATGCGCCGGGACCGTCCCTGTCCGCGAGATGAAACGCGAACTGGTGCGCAAAAATGAACAGGTGATCGAGGCCACCGCCAGTCAAGGAATCGGTGTTTTTGAAACGTTGAAAGCTATTGCCAAACTGGTTTTGACCGAACTCCGCAATAGCAACCGGCAACCGCAAACCATGAAAATGACCATCTGACATCTGGTCATTTTGTCAGATGTCATCCTGTCATTCCGCCGGGGCTTCCGCCAGGGTTTCAGGTGTACCCAGGAAACGAGTGACCACGTCTCCGGCCCACTCCAGGCCCAGTTCTGCCAGGAATTGGGTGGTGACTAATCCGACACGCGTCAGGTTGCGCGAAAGTCCAAACAAAACCTGTTGCAATTCCCAGGTGGAAATCTGGCTGGGGTAGTTTCGCGACCAGGGCAGATGCCGCAACCGTTCGGGGATTTCTCCAATAATTTGTCCGAGCAGATATCGGGTCACATGCCAGTCGAGGTGGAAGGTTGAGTCTACGTCGTGGATCACCCCGATAATTGTGAACAGGCTCTTGCGGAACATCAGCAGAGCGGCTGGAAATCGGATGCCTTCCAAAATCAGTTCGTCCAGCAACCGGGTCAGGGCGTCGATGCGCACCAGTGGGAAGAGCGGCAGTTCATCAATGATTTCCTGAACCTTGCGCCGGATGATTTCCTGTTGTTCGGGTCCCTGTTTGCCCGTGGTCAGCTTGCACGTGGCTTTAAAGACCCGTTTGGGATCTCGGAGGAAAAACCCCAGGATGAGTTGCACGATATAGCGGCGGGTTTCGCGGTCAATCACACAACTCAAGCCCCAGTCAAAGAGCGCCAGTTCATCCGTCTCCGGCTCATAAAACAAATTGCCAGCGTGCGGGTCAGCGTGAAACAACGCTTCTTCCTGCGGGTAGAAAATCACCGATAAGATCAGCTTATCAATCACAAGCTGTGCAATCCGGTCACGCAGATGCGGGTTCTTTTTCGCAGCTATCGTGACTTTCATCCCTGAGAGGAATTCCATTCCGGTAATGGCTTTGGTGCGCATCGGTAGCAGTTCCGGAACACGAACGTCTTCATGATCGGAATAAAACCGGGTGGCATGGCGGAGCCGTTCCTGTTCGAAATTGAGCTTGACCTCACGCTTGAGCAAATCACGGACTTCGCGCAAAAGTTCTTTAAACCCAACCGTTGGTAGACCATAGCTGGCCCGATTGCGGTCAAAGTGGATGGCCAGGGCTTCAAGGGTTTTCAACTCCTCTTCCCAGTACTTCATAATGAACGGCTTGAGGACTTTGAACACCCCACGTTTACGTTCGCCTCCAGGAGCTTTCCAGGTAAAGGGCACCACCGCACAGACACTGGCTTCGGCCAAAATCCGGGGGCTGACTTTGATTTTGTAGGACTCAATCTGGGATTTCAGCTCTTCCTGAACCCGCTGGACGATTGATTCATGCGTGACATCGCGGATGCTGTTTTCCAGTTCCTGTAACCGATGCCGGAATTCAGGATCGAGGTTATGGTTGCGGGCAATAATCTGACCCAGTTTCTGGAGCGTAGGCATCCGGGCAATCAATGTCAGCAACCGTTCCTGGACTGATGCTTCGAGCGGGGTCATTAACTGTTCGACCAGCTTAGTTTGCAGCCGCTCGCGGCTCAACCGGCTCAAAATGATGTTGCCAGCATCAACCACCATCGGCTTGTATTTTTGATACACTTCGGGGACCAACTCTTCAACCGGAATCAGTTCCAACAGCACTTCGACGATTTCCGCCCGGTTGCTTTCCAGATCAAGCTGCGAAATCAGCCCGTTTAACCGTTCCCGGGTTTGATCCTGGTTGGTCAATCGGTCTTCATCACCCAGCAGATCAAAAAACTCCCCATGTAACTCGTCGGGTGCCAGTGCCAGCAATTTCATAAATGCATTATAAGCTCGCTCGGCATTGGCCGCTTCCTGGATTGGGTCTGGTTTCTTATTGAATTTGAGCGAACGTTTGGCCATCTGAGTCTCCTCTGCTGAGTGGGGTGGAAATTGATCGTGGGTGGAAATCATAAGGGGTAGCCTCACTCTACCATATGGCGTGCTTCTTGGTGAACGGTTCTGGTGGCAAGTCGGCTGTTTTTCATCGAAAGTAAACCTGGGAAATAGTCAACTTTCCCAGCTTCTGGTAAGGTAGTGACGCCCCTACCTGCAATTTGTTCCTGTTGCCATACCATTTATCCGCTTTTCTTCCGAAACGACCAAACACCAATGAATCCAACTGCTTCTGACCACAGCAAGCTTGCCCTGATTTTTTCAAAGATTTTCACCATTGAACGCGGCAGTCCGTCCCCTTTTGGTGCAACTCTGAGGCCAAATGGCATCAATTTTGCCATTTTTTCAAAAAATGCAACGGCGGTAACCCTGGTGCTGTTTGTGACCGGTGAATATGAGCCAATTGCCCAGATTCCGCTGGACCCGCATATCAATCGAACTGGCCATGTCTGGCATATCTTTATTCGTGGGCTGGATACAAAAATCCGGTATGGGTATCGAATGGATATGGAGCCAAATCCGGAACCGGACCTCCATAAGTTCAACCCGGCCACGATTTTAGTTGATCCGTGCGCTAAGGCGTTGTCGGGGGCCTCTGTTTGGGGCATTCCTTATCACCGGATCGGAGATGCCGATAGCGGATGGAAAGTCCGCAAACGCCGGTCATTGATTGTTGACAATCACTTTGATTGGGGTCATGACCAGCCGCTGAATATACCGCTCTCGGAAACCATTTTGTATGAACTCCATGTCCGGGGTTTTACCTGTCACCAATCATCGAAGGTCCAACACCCTGGTACATTCGTGGGATTGACTGAAAAAATTCCCTACCTGAAATCCCTTGGGGTCACCGCGGTTGAACTCCTGCCGATTATTGAATTTGAAGAACTCGAAAACCCACGGACCAATCCGATCACAGGCGAAACCCTTTTAAATTACTGGGGATACCATCCAATCAACTTTTTTGCCCCAAAAGCTGCCTATGCCGTAGATGGCCACCACGGACGGCAGGTCAAAGAATTCAAAAAAATGGTCAAGACCTTTCACGAAGCCGGGATTGAGGTCATTCTGGATGTGGTTTTTAATCACACGGCGGAAGGTGATAAGCCAGGGCAAACGTTCAGTTTTCGCGGAATTGATAATTCGGTTTACTACATGATAGACCCAGAAACTGGTGAATATATTAACTTTACCGGCTGTGGTAACACCATCAACTGCAATCATCCAGTGGTTCGGGATATGATTCTGGAGTGTTTGCGACATTGGGTGACTGAAATGCACGTTGATGGCTTTCGGTTTGATCTGGCTTCAATTTTGGGACGTGGACAGGATGGCGAAGTGCTCGCCAATCCTCCGGTATTAGAGCAAATTGCCGCAGATCCAATCCTGGCCAATACCAAACTCATTGCCGAAGCGTGGGATGCCGCCGGGCTGTATCAGGTCGGTACATTTCCAGCCTGGGGACGCTGGGCCGAATTAAATGGGAAATTTCGCGATGATGTGCGGAAATTTGTAAAAGGTGACGCCGGAATGGTGGGGACTATTGCCCAGCGGCTGATTGGCAGTCCGGATTTGTATTTTGCCAGCGGACGCACACCACACCACAGCATCAACTTCATTACCAGCCACGATGGATTTACGCTGGCTGATCTGGTTTCCTACAACGTCAAACACAACGAAGCCAACGGCGAGCAAAACCGCGATGGGCTTGATGAAAACCATAGCTGGAATTGTGGTGTCGAAGGCCCGACCGATGTCGTTGAAATCAACAATCTTCGGCGACGACAGATGAAAAATATGGCGGCGTTGCTCCTGCTTTCCAATGGCGTTCCGATGATCCTGGCTGGCGATGAAGTAGGTCGCACCCAGCAAGGTAACAACAACGCCTATTGCCAGGACAACGAAATAAGCTGGCAGAATTGGGAACTCCTCGAAAAAAATGCGGACCTGTTCCGGTTTTTTCGGCTTCTGATCCAGTTTCGTAAGCGCTATTCAATTTTTCGGCATGGAAAATTTGGGCAGGTGTGGGAAAAAGGAACCTCGGCGGAATTTCACGGCCCCAAACTCGACTTTTTTGATAAGTCGTACCATTCGCGGTGCCTGGCGTTGCATATTCGGAGCGCTCGCCACCCAGCCGGGTCAGACACCCCGGCTGATATTACCAACACCATTCATTTCTATCTGATCGCCAACATGCATTGGGAAGGTTGTGATTTTCAGCTCCCCGCTCTGACCCATGGAAAATCCTGGTATCGGATCGCTGACACCCACCTGGGTCCTCCGGACGATATTGCGGATGATGGAGAGGAAATCAAACTCGACCCGCAAACTCACTACTGGACCGGCCCGAGGACCGTGGTGGCGTTGCTTGGGAAGTAATATCAGTGGGGCTTGGGGCTGAGGGCTTGGGGCTGAAGAAAGCGGGCTGAAGAAAGTGGGTTCAGGGGATTGAACCCACTTTCTTCAGCCCCGAGCCTGCGAGTCTTCAGCCTATTTTCTTCATGCGGCTTCAACCTGTTCTTCTTCGACCACGCGACCGTCAAAGAGATGGATCGTTCGGTCGGCATAGCGTGAAAACCGTGGGTCGTGGGTCACCATACAGATCGTTGCGCCACCCCGATGCAGTTCACGAAGCAAATCCATCACGGCTTCGCCGTTTTTCGAGTCGAGGTTTCCGGTTGGTTCATCCGCGAGCAGGAGCAAAGGATCTCCGGCAATCGCTCGGGCCACGGCAACACGTTGCTGTTGACCGCCGGAAAGCTGGCTGGGCAAATGCTTGGCCCGGTGTGACATCCCCACTTTGTCGAGCGCCTCGTGAACCCGTTTTTTACGCTCGGCGGAAGACATGCCGCGATAGGTCAACGGCAATTCGACGTTTTCATACACGGTTAAATCGCCAATCAAATTAAAACTCTGGAAGATAAAGCCGATTTCACGGTTGCGAATCCGGGCGCGTTCTGAAAGTTTCAGGCTTTCGACTGGCTTATCATTCAACCAGTAGCCGCCATCAGTCGGAGAGTCAAGCAATCCTAAAATTGACAGCAAAGTTGACTTCCCACATCCGGAGGGCCCGGCAATCGAGACATATTCGCCTTTGTTGATGTCCAGATGGACACCTGAAAGCGCGTGGGTTTCAACTTCGTCGGTGTAAAAGACCTTGGTGATGTTATCTAACCGGATCAATGATTTCGTGGCTTCTGACATTGTGTTTCCCCTTCTCGATATTTTCATTCTATGGTCAGTTGTGACTTGCGCTTGACGACAATCAATTCAGTTGAATTCGATCAACGGCATCCCAGGCCGACATATCTGAAAGAATGACCTGTTCACCAGGCTTAAGCCCGTCAACGACTTCGATGGTGTTGACTGAACTTCGCCCCAGTTTCACCGGGACTCGAACGGCATGCTTGCCATCAGCTTCAATTTTAAATATGCCAATAGTGCTGTTGGGTTGGCCTTGAACCGGACGTCCCACAAAAACCACATCATCCAGCCGCTCAAGTTCAACCGTTCCGTCAACGCTCAGGTCAGGTCGGGCGCCTTTGGGAAGTTCGCCTTCCAGGCTGACATCCACCGTCACCGTGCCATTTTGCACAGAAGGATCAATGCGGACAACTTTCCCATTCACTGTGCCATTGCGGGTGTCCACGGTGGTCAATTGCCCGACCAGCACATCTTTGGCCTGGGTTTCGGCAATCCGAATCTCAGCTTTAAGCCGGGTCGGATCAGCAATCCGGGCCAGATTGGTGCCAGGAGTCACCTGTTGCCCAACCTGAACGGGAATCAACTGCACCACGCCGGACATTCCAGCTTTAACCTTTAAATCGGCGAGCTGGCTTTTGCGCAGATCAGCCAGCGCTTTGAGTTGCTCGACCCGTGCCTGCTGGGCGCCAAGCTGGG
>DAOQNB010000091.1:0-5617 GCA_035335845.1 Acidobacteriota bacterium
ATAAACCGGTCCTAACAGCGGGAATTGACTCACAAACGGTCCTTGCCAGCCACCTAGGAAGAGCAGTGTCGCCATCGCCGAGGCCGTAATCATATTGGCGTATTCAGCCATAAAGAACATGGCGAATTTCATCGAACTGTATTCGGTATGGAATCCAGCCACCAGTTCGGTTTCGGCTTCGGGCAGGTCAAACGGCACGCGGTTGGTTTCGGCTACCATTGAAATCAGGAAGATCAAGAATCCAAGTGGTTGAAACATAAAGACATGCCACTGCATGCCAAACCAGCCGCCCTGGTTGTTGACGATAGTGACCAGATCAAGTGAACCAGCTTGCAAAATCGCGCCGATGATGGACATCGCCATGGCAAGTTCATAACTCACTAACTGTGCCGACGACCGCAACCCGCCCATCAAGCTGTACTTATTGTTGGAGGCGTACCCGGCGAGCACAATGCCATACACGCCCATTCCGGTCATCCCCAGAATCACCAGCACGGCCACATTGACCCGCGTGATGTACATCTGGATTTCGCCAATGCCGGGGATGTTGATCGCGCCCCCGAAAGGAATCATCACAAATGCCATCAAGGCCGGGACCAGCGACGCCACCGGCGCCAGGGTGTACAGAAATTTGTCGGCATCCAGCGGCGTAATATCTTCTTTGAAAATAAACTTGATTCCGTCTGCCAGAGGCTGGAGCAATCCAGCCGGGCCAACGCGGTTTGGTCCCTGGCGCATTTGAATCCACGCCAGCAACCGCCGCTCAAGCCACGTCAAATAGGCGATGACGGTCATCAACATCCCAAAAATCAAAAAGATCTTGACGCTCCACTCGATGATATAGCGTAAGAGTTTCGGATCCATGCCTCATGTTCCTAATCGTTACAGGTTCTTGGTTCTTCGTGCTTCGTGCTTGGTTCTTAGTTCTTAGTTCTTAGTTCTTGGTTCTTAGTGCTTGGTTCTTGGTGCTTGGTTCTTTGCGCTTACTTCGGAACCAACCCTTTCTAAGTACCAGGTACCAAGTACCAGGTTCTAAATACCAAGCACCAAGCACCAGGTTCTAAGTACCAAGCACCAAGGACCAAGTACCAGGTTCTAAGTACCAAGTACCAGGCAATTTAGTCTCCACTTGCCGCCGCAAACTCACCTTCCCACTCGGCGGTTTCTCCGGCGTGGGATTCCCAGAACGGTTTGGCATCAACCATGGTCGGAACCTGGTTGAGCAGCGTCCCCATTCGGAACAATCCTTCGCCCTGCTCGACCACCGCCGTCAGGTGTTTGGCGGAAGTGTTGATTTTTGCAGTTTCCTGCTTGAGGGCAGCCAGAATCGGATCAAGCGCCACCTTTTCAACCACGGGTCGAGTGGTGCGCCAGGCCCCGTTGGCGGCTTTGATTTCAGGCAAACTGACACCGGTATATCCGGCAACAGTGGTCCCAATTTCTTTGAGCAACGCCGGTGCCGAGCCTTTGGACGGCATGTCGAGACCCATTTCCTTGGCCACCGCCTGGGTGACCAGCCAGTCTGGACGCAATTGGCCACGGCCTTCGAGCGCCCGAGCCACTCGCTGGACCTGTCCGGCCAGATTGGTAAAGGTTCCATCCTGTTCGGCATAACTGGAAACCGGGAAGACCACTTCGGCCAGACTCGCGGTTTCGGTCAAAAACAGTTCATGAACAATCAACAGATCAAGCTTTCCAAGGGCGTCTTTCCAGGCTGATCCATACTGGTCAACTGGATTGCTGCCGGCCAGATACACAGCTTTGATGGAATTGCCAATCTGGGGCAGCCACGTTGCCGGGTTCCCAGTCAGCCCCATATCAAAAGCACCAACCGAGTTGTTGTACTGAGCCATCGGCACATAATGGACCTGCTTTTCAGTCTCATCCTGAACCAGGCTGCCCAGACGAGCCAGGGCTTTGAGCGCGGCGCCCTGAACCGATGGACCAAAGACAATCAGCAGATTGGTGGCTTTCAATACTTTTTCGCGAACGGCTTTGAGTTCGGCAACCGGCACGCCAGCCGCTTTGGCCATGGCTTCGACGCTGGTTTCATCAACCAGGGCCTGGACAATCGCGCTTTCGGCATTTGGACGAATATGGAGGAAGTTGTCAGCCTGACGGCGGGCAATCTTGATCGGGCGGGAGTTGACCACCAGCATTTGCGCGTCGTGCTTGCGTTCGGCAAAGCGCACGCTAAACCCGGTGAGTGGGCTTTCTTCGGTTGGGTCGGCCCCGATCATCAGCACCGTGGTGGCCGCCTGCATTTGGACGAATATGGAGGAAGTTGTCAGCCTGACGGCGGGCAATCTTGATCGGGCGGGAGTTGACCACCAGCATTTGCGCGTCGTGCTTGCGTTCGGCAAAGCGCACGCTAAACCCGGTGAGTGGGCTTTCTTCGGTTGGGTCGGCCCCGATCATCAGCACCGTGGTGGCCGCCTGCATTTCGGCGTGGGTGGCAATCGGCGCGGAGGCATTGGCGAAAAATTCGCCCAATTCCATTGATCGGAAGTGCCCAACATTTGAGGTGTTGAGGGCTTTTCCAAACCGTGACAGGACATAGCTGGCTTCGTTGGTGATGCGAGGGGAACCGATGATGGCCACGCTGGCATCACCACTGGCCCGGCGAACGTCATTGAGTCGGCTGGCTGCATGTTTGAGCGCTTCGTCCCAGGTCGCCGGTACTAACTGGCCATTTTTGCGAATCAACGGCGTCTTCAATCGTTCCGGACTGCTGATAAAAGCGCTGCCGTAGCGGCCCTTGACGCACAAAAACTCGCCGTTGATGCCCGTCATGTCCTTCGAAGCAACCCGGACATACTCTTCCCCGCGCACGCCGAGGTTGATCTGGCAACCGTCGGCACAGTAGGTGCAGGTGGTCACGGTTTCCTTCATATCCCATGGGCGGGATTTAAAGCGTGAATCAACCGAAAGCAGGGCGCCCACCGGGCAAACTTCAATACAATTTCCGCATTGTTCGCAGCTTAAATCATTGCCATAAAAGCCGATCATTTCGTGGGTGCCACGAAAGACCTTGGTCAGGGCGTGGACATCCATCCACTCTTCGCACACCCGAATGCAGCGATAGCATTTCACACAGCGCTGTTCGTCATAGGCGATAAATGGTGACAGGCGTTCTTCAACCTTGTCATTTTTCTGCACCATGTAATCGGCATAGACCGTGCCGTGATCAAACGCCATGTCCTGCAATTCACACTGGCCGCCTTTGTCACACACCGGGCAATCCAGCGGGTGATTCCCCAAAATGAAATCGAGCATGCCTTTGCGCATCTCAAGGATTTCGCTTGAGTTGGTGGTCACCACCATGCCGTCGGTCACGGTCACGGTGCAGGAAGTAGCCAGTTTGGGCATTTTTTCAATCCGCACCAGGCACATGCGGCAGGCAGCCTGCGGCGTTAAGTCCGGGTAGTAGCAAAAGCTGGGAACATCAATCCCCTGGTCTTTACAGACTTCAATCAGGAGTTTCCCCTTGGGAGCTTGGTACTCCTTCCCGTCAATCGTCACTTTCACCAGTTCCATAAAAAATCCTACCTGTTTACTGACTGAATGTTGGTCGCGTGGAGCGTGGGAGTCGGGACATGCCGAAGGCGTTCGGGATGAACGGCTTGGGTACAGGCACATCGCTGGGTTGTCTGAAATGCTGAGGTGAACCGGAAATCTTTTCACGATTCAGACGGGTTCGTATAGTCAACCTTCCGCCCAGCACCACGACCAGGGTCAGTACCACCTGCCTCAGCGGGTGGGGTTCGTTGTGTTGAGTCACCAAAGTCAGTCCCACCTGGGTCAGCGGGTGGGTCAGTCACCCAGGCACAAGATACCCTGGCTGTGAAATTTCCCTCGAAACCGATCAAAACTCTTTCCGGAAGAAGGCTTTGCAAAAGACAGGAGCGAGTTTGCACCACCGGGCAAAACCATCGCCAAAAGGACTGACTAAACCGCTCTAAAGTAAGTGATAGGAACAAGATACCGAACGTGTGATGATGGACTACCCAGGTGAGTGTGTGCTTGGGTTTGAATGATGCGCGCGTATACTAGCGTCTGAAGTTATGGCTGACAAGCTTCAATCGAAGAAATTTGATTGGGGTTCAAGCCAAAGGCTTTGATTCAGTGGCCATTTCCGCTTACCCTCCGGTGCCGTTAGGCTTTTGGACTTTGTGGTCCTAACAGACACCGCGCCAGCGGCGTATAGCGGGACCCGGTTGGCAGCAATTCGCTTTTCATCACGATCAATTCTGAAACTGAAAAGGTAATTTTGGCAAACGGCGTGCTCTGATGGGCTCTGGCCAGAGTCTGGTCCGATTTTTCGCCACGCAACCGCGCCAGGGTCAAATGTGGGCTGAAGGGCCGCTCTTCGCGGGCAAAGCCCTGGTCGGCGCAAGCCGTTTCAAGTGCGGCCTGCAATTGCCCCAACCTCCCTGTCGAGTCTAACACCCCAAGCCACAGCACTCGGGCCCGTGCCAGGTTTCGCAGTGGAAAAACACCCGATCCGTCCAGGGCCAGGTCAAAGGGTTTGATCAAGGCCGCCGCTGTTTGAGCGGCACGGGTCAACACCGTGACATCCGTGGTTGAAATATCGCCCAAAAACTTGATGGTGAGATGAAGCTTTTCGGGTCGTTCCCACTTCGCATGTGACTCGGGGACCTGTTGTCGGAGGGATGTGATATGCTCCGCCGCCTTTTTCCTGGCTTCGGCTGAAAGATCAACCGCACAAAAAACACGCACCATTTCGAAACTCTTCTGTGTCATAGGTTTTCCATGAAAAATCGAATCAAACTGGCTTTCTCGTCTGTGATAGTGCTCCTTATATTAAATAGCCAGCCAACTGGGGCCTGGATCAATGGTGAACTCGCCACCCAAAAGCCAGCCCAGGATACGGCACCACCTCAGGTTACATTCCACTTTTCAACGCTGGCGACTGTTTCTCCAACGAAAGTGCTCGCCGGTCCCCCGGCGGCAGATTCCAAAAAGCTCAAAAAAGATTTCGACACGCTGCTCAAATGGCAGGCCAACCGGACATCAAAACAGATTGAACAGGCTCAGTATGAAGATAAAAGCTTTACGGCCTATCTGTTTGCCAACGTCCTCGGCCCGCAGTTTACAGCAGAACAACTCCCAATGACCGATGAATTTCTAAAAAAGGTGCTCCACGACGCCGGCGACATTGCCGAAGCAGCCAAAGGCATCTGGAAACGTCCGCGCCCATATCACACCGATTCCCGAATTGAACCCTGTGTCACGCGCTCAAAGAGTTTCTCGTATCCGAGCGGAAGCGCCACTCTGGGCCGGATGTGGGCGCTGGTCCTGGCTGATATTTTCCCCAAGCAACGCAAAGCCTTGCTCAAGCGGGGCCAGGAAATCGGGTTGAATCGGGTGATTGGCGGTGCGCACTTCCCGAGCGATGTCGAAGCCGGGGCCAAACTGGCGGATGCCATGTACCGGCAATTGAAAAAGGATCCGGAATATAAAAAAGGACTGATGGCAGTCAAAACCGAAGTCAGCCAAAAGTCACCCCTTGCTCGATGATGCTTTTCTCAACCACTGCAAATTCCCAGCTTTGAGCATCACAACCAGGTGTTCAATCCGCTCATATTCATCCAGT
>DAOQNB010000091.1:5717-10962 GCA_035335845.1 Acidobacteriota bacterium
ATGGGCCGGAGTTCGACGTCTTCAATCAGGACTGACGGTGCCACCACCGTGGTCGGCAACCCAAGCAATCCGGCTGAGCCTTGCCCAATATCAATCGAGGCCCCGCCGCCGGTGGCGATTCGATTGTGGACATACACTTCCTGGCCAATGGCGGAAAGCCGTTTAAATTGCCGGAAGGAAACTCCGCCAATCTTGATCCCCCGGACCAGTTCTTCGCGTCCATCATCAACATACACCTTATATATACTGACTGGGGCCGTCAGTCCTTCGCGCTGATAGCTATTGGCCGCATCGCCGGCGTCGTTCACATCTGTCCAGCCTCCCGGCACGCTTAACACCTTAACCCAAATTCCGAACGGCAGGTTTTCCTGTTTGCACAGAGCAATCAATTCCTGCTTTATCTCAGCCTCTGACTTCCCTTCCCTGGGCTGGATAAACAAATTACTGATGGTGGCATTGATACCGGCAAATGGAACAGCTCGACCATGGCCGTTTGACCGGTCAATACCTTTGCGAGGTCGTCTCGACATCAACAACGTTTTGAGGATGCCGTTTTCAACCAGGGGCACGGGTCTGGCCGCCACGCCCTGATCATCAACCTGATATCCTCCAATCAACGACTGGCCGCGAAACGCCACCTGGGTTGGATCATCCACGATTGAAACCGTAGGCGGAAACACTGGACGGTTCAACCGGGCAGCCAGCTCACTTTTGGCCAGGCCAAGGGCCGCTGCATACTCTTCCTGCTCGACCAGAGGTGGACGTTGTCCGGAAAATTGTGGCGGCAACACCTGAGCAAACATTTCACAGGCCGCCTGCCCGGTAAACAGCACGGGCCCGGAATAAGGATCCGCCAGAACCGGTGCGGTGCGGAGCCGGCTGAGTTCTTCGGCCATGGTGCGAATGCGACTGGCAATTTCCGAAGCCGGCGGCAACTGGTCAAACCGGGCGGCATATACTGGCACCGCGTGACGAATGCGGGATCCGTCAGCCGCCTGGGTGCTGGCCCGGGCTTCAACACAGACAATCAACTGGGGCTGACGCGTCACAGTGCCTTCGCTATTCACCACATAGGTATGGACTTGTGTCGCCTGCAGACTGACATTGGACTCCTGAATATCCGGAAACTGACGAAACACCGCCGACCATTCTCGCACCTGTTGTTCCCAATGGGCCTGATCAACCTGCATTGGCTGGCGACGCACCATCAATCGGACCGGATCTTCACGCGAAAAATCAGGCAGGGGTTCTTCATCCGAGCGATTGCGTAAAAAGGCCTGCTTCCGGGCAAAGGCTTCGACCGCCTGTTTGTACGCCGCATCGGTTCCAAGCCAGAGGCTATGCCGCAGGGCATTGTATTCATCATCAACCGGAACTTCCGATGGCAAATTGATTGAAAAGAGATCCTGCTGACTCAGGAACCCGCTGTTATCGAGGGCATAATCCCCAACCCGTACCTGGGTTTGCAGGGTTCGATACCGGTTGCGGTTGGTATAGACCAGAGCGCCAAACGTGGCAGAGGTGCTAAAAATCTCCTGGTCGGTGATGACATACTCGACAAAATATGGTTTTTCGAGATCTTTTACCTGGAGCTGCCCAAGCGTGCGCGCCAGTTCATCCTGCATCGCCTTGAGCACCACATCCGACTCACTGGTCCCAGATGCGGGTGACTGTGCCGGCATACCCGAGGTCAATAAAAGCAACAGCAATCCGCTGAACAGTGCCTGTCGCCAAAAGTGGGTTCGCTGATTTTTTGCCATAAATATTAAGCTATCCGGTTGAGATCAGTTGGGCCAAAAAAAAGTGCTCATCTCTACACTAAATCGAGGGCAGTTAAAGTATAGAGCGTTTCATTTTGTAGCAGAAGTTCTCCGATTGAAATAAATCCATCTTGCTTTGGAAAAAATTGGAAATTTTTGATGACTTCCGTTCAACACTGCTGCTAGAATACAAAGAATTTCCCTTCAGTCACCTCATTTTACCACCCATCCATCCTATATCACTGAACGCCCTATGGCATTTCGGCGAGTTCTTCACTGGTTTCGGCGCGACTTTCGACTTGAAGATAACACGGCGTTGCTGACTGCCTGTACCCAGGCAGAAGAGATCATCCCGGTTTACATTTTTGACCCAGGCTGGCTTTCACGCCCCGATGCCAGCCCTGAACGAGGAGTGTTTTTGCTCGACAGCTTACACAGCCTGCAGCAGAAACTCAGTCAGGCTGGGAGCTATCTGGTTGTTCGCCAGGGTGATCCGGCACAGGTGCTTGACCAACTTCTGAATGAAACTCAAGCAGAAGCGATCTTTGCCAATCGAATTGTTGATCCGTATTTTCGAACTCAAGGTCGTCAACTCGACCAGCGCTTGCGTCAGCGTGGGTGCGAGGTACGAAGTTGCCAGGATGTGATGTTGCATCCGCCACAAAGTGTTCTGACCAAAGCCGGAACGCCCTATACCGTCTTTACACCGTATAAGAATAATGCCCTGACAGTTCCAGTTCAAACACCGCAACCTGCACCGCACCGCATCACAACCCCAGCCGGCATTGCCTCTGAACCAATCCCGACGATCCAGGAGCTTGGATTTTCAACTTCGGCCATACTCCCCAAAGGTGGAATTGAGGAAGCCCATCGCCGCCTGGACGAATTTGCGGCTTCACGTCTCAACCAGTATGCCAATCAGCGCGACCTGCCGTACCTCGAAGGGACATCGCGGCTATCACCATACCTGCACTTTGGCTGTGTGTCGCCACGCCGTGTTTTCTGGACCGCCTTTCAGGCGTTGCATCAGACCCAACCGGCCACTGCCCCTCGGGAATCAGTTGAAACCTGGATCTCAGAACTTTTGTGGCGAGATTTCTATCTGCAAATTCTCTACCACTTCCCACACGTTGAAACTGGTGCCTTCAAACCTGTTTACAACGATCTGGTCTGGGATACCTCAGAAGAGAATTTTGCTCGCTGGTGTCAGGGTCAGACCGGGTTTCCAATTGTAGATGCCGGGATGCGCCAGTTAAACACAACCGGCTGGATGCATAACCGGGTTCGCATGATCGTGGCGTCATTTCTCACCAAAGATTTGCTGATCAACTGGCAGTGGGGCGAACGCTATTTTATGCAACATCTGGTTGATGGCGACCTCGCGGCCAACAATGGTGGCTGGCAGTGGGCAGCCTCAACCGGCACCGACGCTCAGCCTTATTTCCGGATCTTCAACCCGATTTCACAAGGACAGAAATTTGACCCCAAAGGAGAGTATGTGAGACGTTATATCCCTGAATTAAAGCATGTTCCGGAGAAGTGGATTCATACTCCGTGGGATATACCGGCTAAATATCAAGATTCATTGCGATGCCGTGTGGGCATTGATTACCCCAAACCAGTTGTTGATCATGCCCGGCAACGCATGCTGGCGCTGGATATGTTTCAACGGGTGAAATAACCAGCGATCTCTGGTCACCAACCGAAAAATTTGTTCGCTTTCAGAAGTAGTTTTTTGTTTTATGTTTTCTTTTTTTCGCAACACGGTGGGCTCGCAGACACGATATCGGAGCATTATCATCCTGGGTATGACATCAACCCTGATGGTTGTTGGATGCCTGGGAAATATGCCATCCAGGCTGGTGTGGGCCCAAACGGAATCAGCGCCAGCGCCTTTTCGAACGTCGCTCGTCAAACACTCAGCCCGCTGGCATTTTGAACGGGCCTTGATTTTGAAAGCTCAGGATCAACCCGCTCATGGGATTGTCGAACTCTATCGCGCCCAGGAAAGCCTCAAGCTCGCCCGCGATATTTTTGAAACCAGGTTTGCAGGTAAAGAACTCACCAAACCGCAACAGGCAGAGCGTGATCAAATCAAGGTTGAACTTGACCAGCAAGAACTTGAACTCCAACAGTTGCTCGGCATGCTTCAACGGCAAAATCAACGCACCGTTGATGCGATTACCGCTCTGGAATTTGTGATTGAATCTCCGCATCCTGAAAATATCCTGGCCAGATTGGAACTGGTCCGGGCCTATCAGGATCTCAAAGCCTGGGACAAAGCGTTTCCACATGCCCGTCGTCTGGTGGCGATCCTCAAAGTCAGCGACGCAAGCAGTCATTCGGCCATCGAACAAATCCGCCAGACACTGCCGAATACTAAACTCGCCGCCCGTGAGGCCACACTCGAAAAAGCCTTCCGAACCCTGATTCTCTCAATTGAAGCCAGTCTGTATGCCGACCCGGTCAAGTTTCGGGAATACACCCTTGGACAAAAAGTTCGGGACCCGCTTGTCTATGCCGAACTGGTACAACTCTTTAGTGAGGAGGACAAAACCGATGAAATGAAAAGTATGCTCGAAGAAGCCATTCGGATTCAGGATGGATTCTGCCCGATTGCTTATTTAAGTCTGGGAGATATGCAGGAAACGGCTGGGGATGAAGCCGTCAAAACCAACGCTGCCGCTGCCGCCCAGGAATTATATAGTGCTGCTTTAAAGAACTACGAAATTGCTATTGACCAGTTAAAGTATCTGGATTTTCGTGAAGAAAAAGGCGAATTGGACTTACTTCACATTCAGGACTTGCAAAAAAAGTTAAATCAGCTACCAAAACATTGATCATGCACCTACCTTAATTTCATATAGGAGAGTTCATTATGGCCACCCGAAAGTATAAGTCGATCACCCGGATCGATCGTCCAGATCGAAACCATCATGCGTGGTATGTCCGCGTAGCCTATAAAGGAACGTTAGTCGCCAAGCACTTTGCCGACCGCAAATACGGCGGCAAGCGCAAAGCGCTTTCCGAAGCCATCAAATTCCGCAACCAGACCGAAACCGAGATGGGGAAACCTCGGACGGATCGGGTTGTGGTTACCCGTAACCCATTTAACAAAACCGGCGTCATTGGGGTGCGTCGGACGGTCAAACGGTCACGATCAGTCAGTGAAGGGCGCCCGCTGGGCAATGTATTTGAAGTCACCTGGGCACCAGCACCAGGCGTCATCAAACGTGCGACCTTCTCAATTGACAAATATGGCGAAGACGAAGCCTTCCGCCGGGCTTGTGAATTTCGGTCCAAAAAGGAACGTGAAATTTACAAGTAACTCTAGTTTTGGTTCAGTCGTCAGTCGTCAGTAGTTTGAACAAAAGGTTGAAACCGTTTTTGGTTCTCAACCCAGGAACCAGATATCTTTCACGTGCAGGTTTTTTGTTTGGATTCAACGGGATCGGGCTTATTGGTTCTCATCCCAGAGGGATGGA
>DAOQNB010000092.1:0-10942 GCA_035335845.1 Acidobacteriota bacterium
GTGTGAGGTGAGAATGAAGAATGAAGAATGAAGAATGAAGAATGAAGAATGAAGACTTGAGAATGAAGACTTGATACAAGTCAGTAGTCAGTAGTTCACTCAGCTTATTTGATTGAATTACCTGACTGTCTTCAGATACGAACACTTCATTGCAAAATGGTATGGATCATTTTGGACTAAAGCCCTCGCATTATAGAAAAGCTAAAATATTGAAAATATTGTATTTCCCTCAGCCCTTAGCCCGATACCCTCAGCCCAAATTGGTATTACTTGCTCCGAGCAGCGATTGCTGTTTCCAGGATTTGGATTGATTCGGTATGGTCGGAATGTATTGCGGGATGCCAGGCTTCATCAACGGCTGAACGGTTTGCCTTATTCCGAATCGTCGGGTCTGCCCCGTGATCCAGCAAAAATTTCAACAACCGGGGGTGGTTACCTCCGGCAGCATAAAACAACGCCGTATCACCTGAATACCCCTGAGCATTGAGATCAGCACCGTGCTGAACCAGTAATTGAAATATGGCGATGGAGGTTTTTTCTCCTTCAGCGCTGTTTGCATTCGGAGTTGCAAAATGCACGACGGCATAGTGAAATCGGGTCCGAGCATTCACATCAGCACCTTGATCAATTAAGAATCTGACCAGATCAACGTTTTGTTTATAAGCCGCAGACATCAAGAGGGTTTCTCCGTTCAGGTCGGGCTGGTTGATTTGGGTGGGATCTTCACGCACTGACGCTTTCACCAGTTCGAGTAACCCGTTTTCAGCGGCGAGCTGGGCCGTAGTTTTGCCCCTTCGAGCTGTGTGCCCTGAAATTCGGGCACCGTGTCGGCGCAACAATGCAATCGTTTGGTTCAACTGGTCAGGGGTATCATTGGAAACAGAGAACGCCCCGGAAAACGAGAGTGAAAAAGGTTCATCGAAGAGATATGTCTGTTTCAAGGCAAAATCAATCGGAGTCGAACCATAGGTGTCAGCCCGATTGGTATCGGCACCCTGATCAATCAAAAATGAACACAACTCCTCGCTTCGCAGGGCAGCCGCGACCATCAAAGGCGTCAATCCAGTGCTGGAAGGCGCGTCCACATTGGCGCCGCGCTGAATCAACCGTTGCATCATGGCCTGATCTCGAAAGGCCGTTGCATAAAGGAGCGGTGTCCAGCCAAACTGGCATTTCTGATGTAAGTTTTTGTTGAATAAAAGTTTAAGTTCAATATGAGGCTGGTATCCATAGCTGATTGCATCTCCTAATGTATAGGTTGGGAAAACAAGCCATCCGTATACAATGAGGTTAAGGAAGCCACCAGCCGCAAGACAGAACGCCGGGATTCGCCACATTTTGAGAGTGTGATATTTCTTTTCGGTGCCCGGTTGATGTGGAGTCTGGGTTAGATTGATGAAGTGGAGTCGTTTATAAGGGTGAGACCAAAAGTCGAGGAATGAACAGATGTTCATTGCAAAAAGGGAAAGGCTGGTAATTCCATTGGTCAGCAGCAAAAACAAATATTCAACGTGAATTCTTCCCCAATCACACATTCGCTCGTCATAGATCGCCCCCAGATAAGAAACAGAAAAGTCCCAATCCAAAAGCCGATAGACCAAAAATCCAAGGACGCCCGCCCGAAGCGGATAGAGGGAGCACACCAGCGAATCAATCAGCACAAATCCAGTCGTCACAAGCATCAGTTTCCAGGCCCAGAGTTCCCGCCGCGTGGCTGGAAACATCATTTTCTCGATCCAGGGGCGTGGCTTTGGTGCCTGTAACGGGGCACACCGGTGACAGCGATTGGACTCCGGGTCAAATTGATCCGCCTGATGGCAGATTTCACACCGGGTTGGAAAAGATTGGTTGTTGACCTGGAAATGTGCCATTACGTCCTCTATCTCATCGCTCAACCTTGAGGGAAGGTTGAAACAAATGGTGGAGACCAGCGGGGTTTTTCATGAGCCACGACTGGAAAAAAAACTGCTCCGTGGTCGAGTAAAACGCTGGTGATTTCTTTCGCGTGTGGTTTGTGGCTCTGGCAAGCAATTTCCAGCGGAGATTTGCCGGCTGAATTCTCCAAATTGATCATCAGGCCTTTATCAAGCAGGAGTTGAACCAGCTCCAGGTCATCGTTTTCGATAGCTTTGAACAGCAGGGAGTTTCCAGTAAATGAAATCTGGTCAAATTCCGATGGCTTTTGGGAAATAGCCAGTTTGAAAATTTCATATTCGCCTGCCTCAGCCGCCAAATCAGCAATTGTTTTTCTATCAGGGGTTTGGAAGCCAGTTACTGCCGCTCCCGCCCGCACCAGCGTCATCACGGTTTGGTGTTTTTGGCGCTGTTTGATTGGGTTATCAAGAGGCCGGTGGTCAGTGATGTAGTAGTTGTAACAGTACTCGTCAAGTGCCGCCAGTAACGGTGAATATCCTTTAAAGTCAGGATGATCAACCCGGGCACCGGCATCAAGAAAAAGTTGACACAAGTCTGGGCAATGTCGTGAGGCTGAAATCCATAAGGGGGTTTCTCCACGCGAGTTAGTCGTGTCAACATAGGCACTTCGCCGTAGCAGTTCCTCAATCATTTGGCGGTCTTCGTTCTGCGTGGCGTAAATCAAAGGTGTCCAACCGTGATGGTCTGTGGCTTCAACATTGGCGTTTAACTGTAGAAAAAGACTGATGTGAAGCTGATAGCGGTAACAAATGGCTTCAGCCAGGTTGTAGGTAGGAAACACCACTAGAAAATAAAGAATGATATTCGTCAATCCGCCAAGCAGCGGAAATCTCAGGCCACGCACACATTTTGAGAAGAGTTGAGCTGAGTTTGAGAATGGTACTTGCCTGGGTGATGGTCCAAAAACAGAGGTTTTTTTCGGGCTGATTGAATGGAGTTGACGATAAAAATGAGGGAGAGACAGCTCAACACAAAGGCAGGAAGCAGGTTTGCCAGAAATAAGATCCCAAATGGAGTTGCCCACCCAAAGCGGCAGACACTGAGATCTGCATAGGGCCAATCAATAAATTCAGCAAATTTCAGCCCTGTGAGCTGATTCAAACTGTGAGCCAAATAACCAGCATGAACTGGATAGAGCACCGCCAGAGCCAGATCCGTCAAGACAAAGAAGGTACAGAAATCAATCCAGCTTCTCGCCCAATTGTGCTGATCGGTTTGAGGTTTTGAATCGGCAAACGTGTACATATCCTATTTTCTGGAAGGCGCTGATTGAGAAGTAACGGCCTGTTGTTTCTGGTTGATGAGCGACACCAGTTCATCGGCCTGTTTTCGAGAAAAATGTGCCTGGATTAACCCAACTAGACTCAGGTCGATCTTTGACTGAAGGTTGAGATCAGACTCTACTTCAATGAGCCATCGAGTTACTTCAAGTTGTTTATTTTGAATGGCATAGACCAGAGCTGTATGGCCCATGGAGTCTTTTACATGGATATTTGCACCGGCTTCAATGAGCATTTCAAAGAAGATCAATGCGTGTTGATGTTCGTTTGAAAGGGCATACATTAGCGCCGTCATCCCAAAATTATCTTGCGCATCAATGTCGTGTTGATGTGAAAGCACTTCGCGTACCACTTCGGGGTTGTTTCCTTCAACGGCATACATCAGAACCGTCTTTCCACTGTGATCTTTTTCATCCAATTCCCAACTTATTTGTGATCTCGCTAACGTCAAAATTTCAGTGTTGCCTGAGCTGGCGGCTTTCATGGCAATTGTTTGCCCGCCAACATCTTTCGGCCCAACTAAATCAGGGATATAGGCCAGTAAAACCTGAATCGTTTGATCTATGGATGAACCAACGCCGTTTTGTAAGGCTCTGGTGTTATCTGGATCCAGCCTGAAATGCCCAATATTAGACCGGTATTTTTCCAGGGCATGCATCAGCGCCGATCTCCCCCATTCATCCTGATGGTTGATGTGAGCACCTCGTTGAAGCAGTAATTCTGTAATTTCTGCATATCCTGGAATAACTGCACACATCAGCGGTGTTTGGCCTTCAATACTTTGGGCATTGACGTTGGCGCCGTGATCGAGCAAGTCGTGAACCATGGCCAGATCACCGTTCGCACAAGCATACATCAAGGGTGTCCATTGGTGATGATCCACCTGATCAATGGAATCTCCCTTTGCTCGTAAAGCTTTGGCTAAGAACTGATAATCATTTCGGACAGCGTCTGCCAAGGTGTATTTGGGAAGGACAAACCCACTGAAGACCACAAGATTGATCAGTATCCCGAGTGCGAACACCGCAAACTTGGGATACCAGTATTTCCACAGCTTCAATCGAAAGGATTGAGAGAAAATCAGGTCTTTAATTGGGGGATAGACAAATAATCGAGTTGGGCTTTTACCTGCTGCCTGTTCAATGAAAAATGCCAGACACCAAATCAGAAAGAGGGAAAGCGTTATGTGGTTGAAAAAAATTGGGTACTCTCGAAAGATGCCAAACATGCCACAATCACTCGGGGTCAGTGCATTAATTTCAACAACTCCGGTCAATCCAAAAAATTGACAGACCGCAGTTGTGATCACTCCACCCCGAAATGGAAGAATCAGAGTCATCAACGAATCACCAACCACAAACCCACCGACCACAAGCCAGCCTCTTTCAGTTCTGGTTAATGGAAGAATGCTCCCCACAACTGGCCGAGTCGGTACGTTGATCACAACCACATTTTCTAAACACCGCCGGCAGGTACTGGTCTTTGGGTCAAACTGGTCGGCCTGATGACAAATCTCACATCGGGTCGGTTGTTTTTCAGCTTTAATCTGAAAATTCGGCATCGTGACCTCTTAATGTTTGGGCTGCGGTTTGTTTTCAACCACAGAAAGTCTCTGGTATAGCCCTCGATACGCTTTGCCTGAAAACTGGGCTGTGCGCAAGGTGAAGTGTTCGAGCGCCCGAAGTCCACGGTTATCTCGAACCTGAATATCCGGGTTATGAGCCAGCAACGTGCGAACCATCTCGTGATTGCCCTGGTCAAGTGCTTCCATCAATGGAGTTTTGCCCTCAATATCCTGAACATTGATTTCAGCCCCCTGTGCAATCAGTTGATCAATGAACTGAACCGATGCATGTTGGTTGTAAAACTGGACATGCGCTGCATAAAACAGGGCTGTCCGGCCAGACCGGTCTTTGTGAAGTGGTGATGCTCCCTGGCCTAATAAATATTCAACCAGTTTGGGCAGTTTATTTTTACAGGCAAGCATGAGCGGTGTGGTACCAGCCTTATCCGGTTGATCAAGCTGGTTGGGAAGTTTGGAGAGTACTCTTTGAACAAGCCCCAGATTGCCGGTCCGCACCGCATAACTGGTGAGGGTTGAGCCTTGAAAATCAGTGAGATTGAGTCGGGATTCTGGACAATCAAGGAGTATCTCAAGTGTTTCCTTCTGCAGAAATTCGTCCGGGTGAGAAAAATAAAGATGATCAAAGGAATCAGACCCATCGAGCCGGTCGAGGACCCGGTCAATGGACCGGGTAGTCAAGACAGTCAGTAACGCTGATTTTCCCTGATGGTCCTGGGCGTTCACCTGGGCACCGTGCCCCAGGAGCCGCTTCACCAGATCGGGTTTACCGGCCCAGGCGGCACACATCAGCGGAGTTTGGCCCAGGTGATTGGTGGTGTTGACATTCGCTCCGCGAGAAATGAGTTCATTGACCATGGCAGTATTTCCGTCAGCAATGGCATACATCAAGGCTGTCCAGCGGTGGTCATCGGGCTGATCAACATTGACCCCGAGCTTCAAAAACAATCTGGTCAGAGACCCGTAGTCATACCGCACCGTTTGGGCAAGTGAATACTGAGGCACAATCAAAACCACAAAGGCCAGAATGTTGAAGATAAATCCGAATAGCAATTGTCTGAAAATTGGCTTAAGTACCTGCCCTGAGCCAATTTGTGGGTATTGGGAGGGTTTCAAATCGGATTGTTGCGATGCTGATTGAACCCAGGCTGGGATTTTCCCGCCATTGACTTCGAGTATCACCACCACCAGAAAGCAGCAAATGAAAAAGGCTGGAAGCAGATAAAAGATAGCTACGCCTGCAACTGAGGCCATTGCCCTCATACCGCACATCCGGCCCTGATAAAACTCAAGACTCGAAAATGGCTGACGGGCTGTAATAGACATTATCGGAGTTAGGGTTTTGCCTCATTCTGACTATTGATTTAAAAGCACTTACAATCGTGATTTCCTTATCACCGATAATGTCTAATGAAAGAAAACACATTGAAGAGTACCCCCATCCGAAGTGGGTAACAGAGGGTACACAAAGTATCCGCGAGAATGATTCCAGCGATCCCAAGCCAGATTTTTGCTTTTTTCGAGAGCCAGACGTGCGGTTGGGTTGGAGTTATTGTCACCTGAGCAACGGTCTGGGCGAGTTGGCACCGCTGACAGATGGTTGTCACCGGGTCAAACTGATCGGCCTGATGACAGATTTCACATCGCGTCGGATAGTTTTCGGCTTTGATCTGAAAATGTGCCATCGTCAAATCCCCTGACATGAAGAAATTGAAACCAGAATCCTGGAATGACGTCATCAAACCGGGAAAGAAATTCTGGAATCAGTGGGTATCAACTTCCAACGGATCCTCGGGGTTAGAGTCCAAAGCAACTCAAATTGTTCCGCAAGATCCGCAAATGAATGGGTGGGAAGCAGAAACACCATTTTATTCCTCATCCTCTCAAATCTGAAAGAAAACTCTTTTCTTTTGACATCATTCCTTGATATGAACTCAAGGTGCTTGTTTTCAAGTGAACAAACTTTGTTTTCAGCGACGTATTGGGAACTTGTCTTCACAGACAACTATCCAAAACACCCCATGAAAGATGCACCTGCTGGTTCAAAGAAGGACTATGGCCTTTTGTCTTGCTTCTTTCTCAAGTCAGCGCTTCAAGGTAGTTTCGCCCTGGTTTCTCCGATTGGGCGTCGTCCTTATTCTCAGCGTGAGCTGGCCATTATTTGTTCAGGCAGAACAACTTCCAATTACAACCTTTACCACGACCAATGGGCTGGCACAGGACCGGGTCAAGAAAATTGTCCGTGATTCTCGCGGGTACCTCTGGTTTTGCACAGCGGACGGACTCAGTCGGTTTGACGGGTATTGGTTTACGACCTACGGCACGGACCAGGGCCTGCCACACCAGTCAATGAATGACCTGCTCGAAGCGCAGGATGGCATCTACTGGGTGGCGACCAATGGTGGTGGCGTCGGGCGTTTTGACCCGGCGGTCAAATCAGAGTTTGTCTTCGGGTCAGGCGTGACTCGATCTCAGCAATTGACTCGCCAGCTTTTTGTCAGTATTCCCGTCGGGGACGAATCGCCAACCAATCGCGTCAACGTGGTGTTTCAAAGTCAAGATGGCCGGATTTGGGCAGGTTCCGACAAGGGATTGTTTGTTCTGGTTGAGACCCCTGCGACCCGGACGTTTCAACTGGTTGACCTGCGACCAGATTTACCTGCCACGGCCTTTCTTCAAATCTGGGCCATCGTTGAAGATACAGATGGAAGTCTGTGGATTGGAACTTCGCACGGATTAACGCGCCTGTTCCAGGATGGCCACATTATCGTGTACCAGTTACCGCCGCCGGCTGCTGATGTGGTTGTGTGGTCAGTGCTCAAAGACCGTGATGGGCGGATCTGGGTTGGGTCAAACCGTGGAGTGTCAGTCATTATTCCGGCGGCTGAGTCAGCTATGGGAAGTCCAACCCGGCTTTCAATCAAGCCAGTTACTCCGCTTGCCCTGTCAAGTCAAACAAAAAATTTCGTCCTGCCAGCTACTCAGCCCAATGGGTTGACCTTTGCCAAAGAAAACGGTTTGCCTGATTCAGTTGTCAGATCACTTTTTCAGGCTTCGGATGGAACCATCTGGATTGGTACCCGGACTGGCGCCGCTACGTTTTGTACCGGACAACTTCAACAGTGCGTCGGTGCGGCCCCAATTACCAATCAACTGATTCTGACACTGGCCGAAGATTCAGCCCATAACCTCTGGCTTGGGACCGAGACGAGCGGTGCCTTTCGAATTGCTCACGATGGTTTTTCGGCATTTACCAAAGACGATGGCCTGGAAGACCCTGAAATCCGGACTGTGCTGCTTGATCCTGCCGGGCGAGTGGTTGGGGTTGGCAATGGCATGCTGCAGGTTCTGACCGGTCAACGGTTTACAACCGTCAGGCCCTTGGTGCCCGCCGCCGAAAACAAGGATGGAAAAACCAGATACCGGGCTTTTTTGTTGGATCACACCGGTGCCTGGTGGGCGGCCACGACCAAAGCCCTGTATCGGTTTCCAAAGGTTGATAGCACTGAGTCACTTGCCACTGCCCGGCCCACGAAAATCTGTTCAATTGATGATGGACTGGCTTTGATGACTCTGCTCAAGCTGGTTGAAGATCAGGACGGTAATTTATGGATCTTAATGACTGGCCAACAGCCACTGGCTCGATGGGAGCGGGCAACCGAGAAACTCCATATTTTCTCAGACGTTGATGGAGTCCCCCCATACAGCACCCCCAGTGCGCTGTGCCAGGACAAAGCCGGAAATATCTGGATCGGGCTGCGTGAAAATGGGTTGATGCGCTATCGGCAAGGGCAATTTGAGCGGTTTACCCGGAATGATGGAGTGCCGGGGTTTGAAATTCGGTCGCTTTACCTGGATGGGTCCGGTTGCCTGTGGATTGGTTCAACCGCTGAAGGTGCCGCCCGAATTGATCATCCTGAGCATCTGCGTCCAGTTGCTGTTCGGTACACAACCCGTCAGGGATTGACCAGTGATATTGTTCGCTCAATTTCGGCTGATCTTCGCGGCGACATTTATTTAGGTACGGCACGTGGGGTGGACCGCCTCGATCCACATACCAATCGAATTAGCCATTACACAATTGCAGACGGGTTAAACGGGAGTGAAATCGAGGCTTCGGTATGCGACCGGGACGGGGCAATCTGGTTTGCCACTCGAACCGGGCTTTCTCGCTATCGTCCGCCTTCCAATACCGTTCCAGCCGTAGCGCAAGTCAGCATTACTGGTTTAAAAGTCGGCGGAAAACCAAAGGCCCTGCTTGAATTTGGCGAATCTGAAATCAGTAACTTGAGTTTGGAGCCTGACCAGAACAATGTACAGATTGAATTTTCAGGATTGTCCTTTGCGGTTGGCGATGATGGGTTGTTCCAGTATCGGCTTGAAGGGACTGACGATGATTGGAGCCCTCCGACCCGTCAGCGGTCGGTTACTCTGGCCAACCTCTCACCAGGTGACTATCGCTTTGAAGTTCGGGCAGTGAGTGCCAGCAATCGCCTCAGTTCCCAACCCGCAGTCATTGAGTTTGTAATTAAGCCGCCCATCTGGCAACGCTGGTGGTTTCTCTTGCTCCTGGCCTCTATTCCAGCTCTGGTTGCCTATGGTGTTCATTCATACCGATTAGCTCAGGTGCTCGAACGCGAACGATTGCGGATGCGCATCGCCGCTGATCTGCATGATGAAGTTGGCGCCCATCTGTCACAGGTGGCTATTTTAAGTGAGGTGATCCGGCAAAAAGCGGGTGGGATGGGCGAACAGGTGGATGACTTGCTGTCGCGGATGGCCCGGAATTCAATCGAGGCCGTCAATACCATGAGCGATATTGTGTGGGCAATCAATCCCCAAAAAGACCGCCGCAAGGATCTGGTCCGCCGGATGCGCCAACTGGCTGGCGAACTGCTTTCGGCGTCTGACATTCGGTTTCGATTGGAAGCCGCCGAATCAGGCGCTGACAAAAAAATGCCACCCGATACGCGACGCCAGATTTATCTAATTTTTAAGGAAAGTCTGAATAATATTGTCCGTCACGCCAGTTGCACTGAAGTGCAGATTGAATTCCGGGTGCAGGCCAGTCAGATTGTGTTGCAGATCACTGACAACGGCAAAGGCTTTGAGCCACGACTGGCTCGTGACGGAAACGGATTAACCAATATGCGTCGGCGGGCTGAAAGTCTGGGTGGGGAACTGGTTATCGAGACCCGTCCAAACCAGGGCACCACGGTTCGCCTGACGGCCCAACTTTTACCCAAAAATGAACCTGGAAAGGTACGAAAATGGCTGAGCAAATACTTGCCAATCACCAGCAACCGGCTGAACCCAAATCAATCCGAGTAGCCATAATCGAAGATTTGCGTGACCTGCGCGAAGGGCTTCAACTCTTTCTGGAAAACTCAACCGGGTTTGAATTGACCGGGGTGTTTGGTTCGATGGAAGAGGCGCTCCGTGGCCTGCCGACCAGTATTCCGGATGCAATTCTGGTGGATCTGGGGTTGCCCGGAATGTCTGGTATCGAAGGCATTCGCGTGATGAAAGAGCGGTTCCCGGACGTCCAGTTAATCGCTCTGACCGTGTTTGACGAAGATGATAAAATCTTTGATGCGCTCTGTGCCGGTGCCAACGGGTATCTTCTGAAGAAAACGCCACCGGCCAAATTACTCGAAGCGCTCCGGGATGTCACTTCCGGTGGCGCCCCGATCTCACCGGAAATTGCCTCGCGGGTCATTTATTTATTCCGACAATTCCGGCCACCTGCCGACCGCGAAGCGTGCCACCTCACTCAGCAGGAAACCCAGTTATTAAAGCTCTTTGTGGATGGCCACAATTACAAAACCGCCGCCGTCGAAATGAATATCAGCGTCAACACAATTTCGTTTCACCTGCGCAACATCTATCGCAAGCTGCAGGTTCATTCCAAATCCGAAGCAGTCTCCAAAGCGTTACGCAATCGGTTGATTTGAAAAGTAATACCAGTTTGTCGTCAGTCGTTATTCGTCAGTTGTTCGCTAACGCCATTTAATTGAATTATTTGAATGTCTTCTAATACGAAGATCCCATTCCAAAGTGGTATGACTCTTCAGGTATCCAGAGGCACAGCCAGCGGAAGAAACGGTCGTTGCTGACTACCAACCTTCAGTGTATTCGGGGCTTC
>DAOQNB010000093.1:0-7010 GCA_035335845.1 Acidobacteriota bacterium
ATTCGAAAACCCGGAACCCGGAACCCGGAACCCGGAACCCGGAACCCGGAACCCCTGCTCTTCACCCTCGATTGCGATTGAATTTAGCCATCAGGTCATCAATCGTGGCCTGTTTTTTGGCTGGTTGGGTCGGTGCCGGTTTTGATTTTCCGGTTGCCTGCGGTTTTGCCTGTGGTACAGCGGCTGGAGCCTTGGGTCTGGCAACTGTCGGTTCATTGAGCCGCATTGATAAACTGATGCGTTTGAGCGGAACATTGACCTCAACCACCCGCACTTTCACAATCTGGCCAACTTTGACGACTTTGGTCGTGTCATCCACAAATTTGGCTGACATCTGGGAAATATGAACCAGTCCATCCTGGTGAACACCGATGTCCACAAACGCGCCGAAATTGGTGACGTTGGTGATCGTGCCTTCGAGGATCATTCCAGGCGCCAGATCGGTGATTTCCTTGATTTCTTCGTTGAAGGTCGCGTACCGGAACTCGGCTCGTGGGTCACGCCCTGGCTTCAATAATTCATTTTTGATGTCGGCCAGCGTGGGCTCGCCAACTTCAGCCGTGACATACTTGCGGATGTCCAGATTTTGAATCTGGTCTGGAATCCGGGTGATATCGGTCAACGGCACATTTAAATCAGCCGCGATTCGTTCGACAATCGGATAACTTTCCGGGTGAACTGCCGAATTATCCAACGGGTTGACACCACCGCGAATTCGCAAAAAGCCCGATGCCTGTTCAAATGTTTTCGGGCCAAACTTCGGCACTTTCATCAGATCCTGGCGACTGCGGAACGCACCGTGCTCATCACGAAAGCTGACAATGTTTTTGGCTACCGATGAATTGATTCCGGCCACATAGCTGAGCAATTCCTTCGAAGCCGTGTTGAGGTCAACACCGACAAAGTTCACACAGCTTTCGACGGTTTCCTCAAGCTTCTTTTTGAGCAACTTCTGGTCTACGTCGTGCTGATACTGGCCAACACCGATGGATTTCGGATCAATTTTGACCAGTTCCGCCAGCGGATCCTGTAACCGACGGGCAATGCTGATGGCGCCCCGGACCGTCAGATCCAGGTCCGGAAATTCATCAATCGCGACCTGGCTGGCCGAATAAATCGAAGCCCCCGATTCATTGACCATAACTTTGATGGGTCGGGTGTCGAGTTCTTTGATGACTTCAGTGACAAAGGCATCGGTTTCGCGGCCAGCCGTCCCGTTGCCAATCGCAATCAGACTGATATTGTGGCGCTTGATCATCTTGCGCAGCGTATCGGCAGCCCGGGCACGTTCGTTTTCCGACTGGTGTGGAAAGACCGTTTCATACCCGACAAACTTTCCGGTTTCATCAATTGCCGCGACTTTACAGCCGGTTCGGAACCCAGGGTCCACCCCAAGCGTCGGCTTCATCCCGGCGGGGCTTGAAAGCAGGAGTTCGCGGAAATTGGCTTCAAAGTTCTGAATCGAAACCACATCCGAATATTTTTTCTTTTCCAGCCGAACTTCGCCCAGCAGCGACGTTTTCATCAACCGGTCAAAGGCATCAGCCAGCATTTCCTGATAGAACTTGCGCAGTTGCACCGCATCAGTATGCAGTTCCTGGGCTTCGAGATACTGTTGAACGTGGGCATCGTCAAATTCAAAGTTGAACGTCAGCACACCTTCATTTTCGCCCCGGCGCAACGCCAGCATATTGTGCGGCGCAATGTCTTTTACCGGGACGCGGTAATCGCGATACATCTCAAACTTGGTCGTACCCAGCGGAAACTCGTCCTTAATTTGGGCCACCACGACGGAATCGTTGAGAAAATAGTTGCGTACATGGGCGCGGAGTTCAGCTTTTTCCGAAACTTCTTCGGCCAGAATATCCGATGCTCCCTGGAGCGCCTCGACAATCGTCTTAATATTGCCATCTTCGGAAATAAACTTGAGGGCTTCGAGTTCGAGGGCAATTTCCGGCGCGCCGGGCTGGTTGTGCTCCTTGATGAGCAGGGCCAGCGGTTCGAGGCCATTTTCGCGCGCAATCGTCGCCCGGGTACGGCGTTTTGGACGATAGGGCAGGTAGAGGTCTTCCAACTCGGTTTTGTTGAGACAGGATTCGATTTGCTGGCGGAGTTCATCAGTCAGCTTCCCTTGTTCGGCAATTGAATCAAGGATTGTTTTCTTCCGGTCTTCGAGTTCGGTCAGGTATTCATACCGGTCCTGAATGTCACGCAGGACGATTTCATTGAGTTCCCCCGTGCGTTCCTTGCGGTAGCGGGCGATAAACGGAACCGTGCCGCCTTCGGCAAACAGCGCTAAAACATTCTGGATTTGGGTAATTGTGAGCGAAAGTTCATCAGCAAGCAGTTGAGAAATGTTCATGGTTTACAGGCAATGAGTGAGGTTGAAATTTGAAAAGATATGAAGATTGACCAACATTCAGGGTTCAGGGTTTTCGGAAGGGATACGGGATGAAAAGATCACCCGTCACCTTGTCAGTCGGTCATCTTGTCAGAGCTTGGGGCTCAGGGTTCAAGGTTCAGGGTTCAGGGTTCAAGGTTTTCGAACTTTGGTCCTTTTTGTCCTTTTCGTCCTTTATATTTTTTCCCCCCTGAACCTAAAAAAGAGCGTGCGCCTGAAGTGCTACACGCTCTTTTCATTTTTTGCAAGCACTTCATCCCAGCAATACCTCACATTTATTTAAGGATGGGAGCGCTTCCAAATGCTTCTCCAATCACCTGGACAGCCAAGCGGTGTTTCCTCACTACAAAGCTTTGGCTACGAATTGAATTCTGAATTTTACCTTTCTGTTCGCATCCAAACAGGCGGAGTTCAGGGTTTCAGGACAGCTCATTTTCCAAAATGAACAAAACAGCCATCATTTTTATATAAAGACACTGAAACTCTTTACTTTAAATATTTTACCAGACAGATCAAATCCTTATACAGCATTGGGACGACAGCTAAAACATACTCACATTATAACAATTTGAGCTTTTCTTGAGGACTTTCGAAAAGAATCCGACTTACCATTTCCCAACTCAGATGCCTTTGCGCCTGAGATTCTGGATACCGTGAGCACTCCCCCCTACTCCCAAAATACCCAGAGCCTGACTCGATTCAAACACTCGGTTTCACGCACGGTGCCGGGAACCACATACGCCACTCTCTGTTTCACCAGCAGCGAGCTAAAGAAATCGTCTATTTCGAAAGGTTTTTCACCCGATTCATTTGAACGCTCTGTTATTTCACATTTATTCAAGAACGGAGTTTTTCAGTTCAAATTACTCAAGTCAAATCCTCAATTGTTTTGAAGCTAAGCCCTAGAGCTAAAAGGAGATTGAAATGAAGAAACTGTTATTCAAAGTGTTATTTGCAATAACTCTACTGGTCGTCACGGGGTTGCCCTTGCAGGCATCAAGCCACCGTGAGGCACTGGCCGTTCTGAACGAACCGGCTGCCGACAATACGGATACCTATGCCTGGGTATCGGACGGCACACACGATAAGCTCTACCTGATTATGAACTACAACCCGCTCCACGAACCGGGTCAGGGGAACCAGGGTCTGCGAACGTCCAATGGCTACCGCTATGAGTTTCACATTGGGATTGGCGCCAGCCTTGAAGATAAAGTGGTGTATCGCGTTGAGTTCAAGAATGCGCTGTTGCCAGAAGCAGCCCCTAGTGCCTCAGATGCCCTGGGCGGGGGGAACGAACTTCTCTGGCAGCTCACCGGTGGCACAGAGACCCTGACCATTACCCGGCTGGTCAAAGGGCAACCTGACGTGATCCTGGGCAAAGACCTTCCAGTTCTTCCAAATAACCACGGCCCACAAACTGACCGGCTCATCTACAAACTTGGCGCTTTCTCGGGATACGACTCTAAGGATCCTTCCAGCCGTTCTGTCGGTCTGTATGATCAAACCTTTGTGGACTCCTTCATTCATCCGCTTTCGAACGGCGGACGAATCATCGCCGGCCAGTTTGACGATCCCTATCAACTTGATGAAAAGGGCATTTTCGATCTGGTCAACCTCAACCGCAATGATCTTGGTGGAATTCCAGGAGGGCGTAGCGCACCGGCGGAAGATGTGTTTACGGGCTTTAATGTCCTTTCGATTGCGCTTGAAGTGCCTATCACCGACGTCTTCCCGAACGGCATCCCGCACAACGGTACGCTTGATCCGAAATCAACCGACAGCTTGCTCCGGGTGCATTCAGAAATCCTTCGTCAGAAGAAGCAGGTGGTTGATATGAGCGACATCATCACCGGCATCAGAGGTTCGGGTCCATATGTCCAGGTCGGTCGGAATGCCCTGCCACTGTTTAACGCCGGGCTGGTTGGAACGCAACGGCAAACGCTGTACCTGCGCACCAATCCGATGCGTGATGTGACCAACTTTGGCGCCGATATCCTGTTTCCAGTGCTGGTGCGCGATGCCGAAGCCCTTGGCATTTACAAAGCGCTGGGGGTTCCAGACAGTACCGTTGCCAAACTCAAAGGCCCCCGCATGGACATCATCAGTGCCATCAACCTGGGACGGCCAATCCCGGTGGCTGACGGCTCCACAGGTGATGTCATTACACTCGATGCGGCCATTAATTCGAGTTTCCCCAATGGTCGCCGCCTGGGTGGTGGAACGGCGCCAAACCGCAATCAGGTCAATGTCAATAGTGTGCTGATCAGCCTGATCGTAGCGGGTGATGCAACCGCCGGCCTCGCCAAAGGGGTTGAAGTCAACGACAAGAACTATCTCAATCGGTTCCCGTTCCTGGCACCGGC
Source organism: Acidobacteriota bacterium (assembly GCA_035335845.1). Classification (GTDB taxonomy): domain Bacteria; phylum Acidobacteriota; class Blastocatellia; order Chloracidobacteriales; family Chloracidobacteriaceae; genus JACQXX01. The sequence goes on from DAOQNB010000093.1 coordinate 4,765, forward strand.
TCACCAGGGCCTGCTCCAGGGACACGGTGATATTAACGAGCCAACCGTACCAGATGTCCCGCTCCCATAACTTGCGAGCCATAGAATCGGAACGGTCCTCGCTTGCGGGGGCCGTTCTCTTTTGTAATTCTTATAAACACAGGCTTTCGAGTGACCTGGATCTATAATTTTTCAAAAAAAGAAAACGTGAGAATCCCCATGATTTTGCTTCGGTTGAGTGTAGTCATGTTTCGTCGGTTGGGAGTGTTGATCGTACTGGCCGCCAGCCTGCTCCCCACGCCTATCCTGGCTCATGACCTGTGGATTGAGCCAACGACCTTTTCCCCGGAACGAGGCCAGATTGTCGGCATGAAATTACGTGTCGGGCAGGACCTGCTCGGGGATCCAGTCCCACGCGATCCTGCGCTCATCAATCAGTTTATCGTCGAGGATGGGGCTGGCCGCAATTCAGTGTACGGTCGGGACGGGGCTGATCCGGCTGGCCTCCTGCGTGTCGCCCGGCCTGGCCTGCTGGTCATTGGCTATCATAGCAATCCGAGCACTGTCGAACTGACAGCAGACAAGTTTAATAAATATCTCAAGGAAGAAGGACTCGATGCAGTCGCCGCCCTGAGAGCCAGTCGCAATGAAACCGGTGCCAGTGCCCGCGAGCTTTTTTCACGGTGTGCAAAAAGCCTGGTGCTTTCGGGGTCACCCAGCAAAACCCAGGGAGATCGGCTGCTTGGCTTTCCGCTCGAACTCGTGGCCGAACGCAATCCATATGCTCTCCGTGCGGGTGAGGATCTTCCCGTTCGCCTGGTCTATAAGAACCGCCCACTTGCGGGCGCACTCGTTATTGCCATAAATCGTCTCAACCCTTCCGAAAAGCTCTCAGCTCGAACTGACACCACCGGGCGGGTGCGGTTCCGATTGCGACCGGGCGGAATGTGGCTGGTCAAAGCTGTCCATATGATCCCGGCACCTGCTGGCGCAAACGCCAGATGGGAGAGTTTCTGGGCGTCACTCACGTTTGAACTGCGAGCCACAAACTCCTAAGAAAACGAGAACTCAAAGAATATAAAGGGCCTACAGGGAATGGTTACGTCTATTTTTGCAGTCTTGCGCTCAGGTTCAGGACGCTGGTGGGTGGGACTGTGCGCAGTTGTCGTGGCACTCGTATGCAGCACCGTGGTTCAAGCCCATGAAATCGGTACCACACGTGTATCAGTCGTTTTTCATGAAGATCGTACATATGCCGTCGAAATTGTGACTGATGCCGTGGCACTCGCCGAGAAACTTGGAAACTCGACCAGCAAACCAATACCTGCCAATGCCAGTCTCGATGACCTTCAGTCATTGCTCGCAAGCGTCGATACCAGCCCAGCTCATCTCCAGTCTTTGTTCACAGGTGCAGATGATAAGTTTCGCCAGCGAGTAAAGCTTGCCTTTGACTCCGCAGAGGTTCGCCCAGAGATTTCGTACGCTGTTGCGCCTGGGAGCGATGCCGTATCACCAGCGGTGGCGACAATCCGATTGACCGGTCAGATTCCTCCAGAAGCACAGCACTTTACCTGGACCTATGCCTGGACGTTTGCCTCGTATGCCCTGATGGTCCGCTGGGATGGATCTGAGAAAGTTGCAACTGAATGGCTTGAAGGCGACCAGATGAGCGCGCCGTTCACGTTGACCTCACCGGCGACGGCAATGAATCGCCCTGGTATTGCCTGGCGTTACTTTACGCTTGGATTTACCCACATCGTGCCCTATGGACTGGATCATATTCTGTTCGTGCTCGGCATTTACCTGCTGAGCAATCGCGCTCGGTCTGTCCTGTGGCAAGTCAGCGCCTTCACCATCGCTCATTCCATCACGTTGGGATTGAGCATATATGGCCTGATCGCTGTGTCGCCAAAGATTGTCGAGCCGTTGATCGCGCTCTCGATTGTGTATGTCGCAATTGAGAATATCTATCTTTCAGAACTGAAATCATGGCGGGTGGCCCTGGTCTTTGCCTTTGGGCTGCTGCATGGGATGGGCTTTGCAGGAGTCCTGCACGAACTCGGATTGCCCCGTTCGGAATTTGTAACGGCGTTGTTGACGTTCAATATCGGAGTTGAGGCCGGCCAACTGGCGGTGATCGGCACTGCGTTCATGTTTGTCGGATGGTATTGCGCCAATCGTGACTGGTACCGCCGCCGAATCGTCGTCCCGGTGTCAATGCTGATTGCCTGCATCGCAGTGTACTGGACAATCCAGCGATTGTCTTT
>DAOQNB010000093.1:7110-10930 GCA_035335845.1 Acidobacteriota bacterium
GGTGCATTGTAAAGCATGGGGAACAATGCTTTTTGAACGGGTTGGGAAATTCCCAACCCTATTTTTTATGTCTATTTTCAAGTCTTATTCGGTGCGCAGGGTTTCAACCGGGTCAACGTTGAGTGCCCGGCGTACCGGAACCAAACAGGCCACGAGGCTGACCGCAAGCAATATTCCGGAAATGGCGACAAAGGTAAGCTGATCGGTTGGACTCACCGCATAAAGTAAACTCGACACAAAGCGGGTCAACCCAAAAGCACCCGCCAGCCCCAGCACCATGCCAATTGCGCACAGTGTCAACCCATACCCCAGAACCATTTGGAAGATATGGGATTTCTGAGCCCCCAACGCCAGCCGGATGCCGATTTCACGCCGTCGCCGACCAACTGAATAGGCCACAACGCCATAAATCCCGATAGTTGCCAGCAACAGCGCCACACCAGCAAACACCGTCAGCACCAGCATGTTAAATTGCTGCACGGCACTGGCTTTGAGCACCCGTTCGTCCAGGGTTTGAATGTCAAAGAGCGGCTGGGCCTGATCAACACTGGCAATCGCCGTCCGGAGCGAATTGACCAGCCCTTTCGGATCATTTTCTGTTTTGACCACCAGCATCATCGCTGGCCAGGGGCTTTGAACATACGACGCATAGGCGGCTGGTTTGGGCGCCGTCTCCAAATCCTGATGACGGATATCCCCAACGACACCAATAATTTCGGCCCACAATGGCTGGTCTTTCCATCCGGTATTGATCCGTTTGCCAATCGGGTCTGCATTCGGAAAGTAATGCCGGGCAAAACTGGCATTCACCACCAGCACTCGCTGGGATTCAGCCGTGTCTTTGGGAAGAAAACTCCGGCCCTGGAGCACAGGAATTCCAAGGGTTTGAAACCAGTTTGGGGAGATCGTGTAAAACTGCGAGACAGCGGCTTCGTCAGGCGGAAGCGGGCGACCCTCGATTTCAAATTTTCTCGGCGTCGAAGCATCCACCATCGGCATAAAGTTGACAACACTGGCTGATTTCACGCCTGGTAAGGCTGAGGTTTGCGCCAGCACCCGGTCATAAAAAGCCGTACTTTCCTGAAACCGGGTCCAGGGCAGTGAAAGCTGACCCGTGATGATGTTTGTGGTTTGAAAGCCGGTTTCGACGTGCTGCAAGTTCCACAAGCTGCGGATCATCAATCCGGCACCGATCAATAACACCAGAGCAAACGCGATTTCGACCACGACCAGGCTGTTCCGCAACCAGTTCCGCCCGGCGGTGTCGCCTTTTTCGCCGCCTTCTTTCAACCACTGGTTGAGGTTCTTGATGCCGCCTTGAATGGCAGGAATCAATCCAAAAACCAGCGCAACCGCCAGCGTCACACCAAAAGTAAAGCCCACCACACTCAGGTCAAGGGATACTTCGCGAAGACGTGGGATTGGGGCGGCGGTTTGGGTTACCAGCCAGCTCAGCAACCAGGCTGCCAGACCAAGCCCCAGCACACCGCCGGTCACTGACAAAACCAGGCTTTCGACCAGCATCTGTTGAATCGTCCGCCACCGGCTGGCGCCAAGTGCGGTCCGGATGGCAAATTCCTTGCGGCGGTCTTCAGCCCGATTGAGCAACAGACTGGCGATGTTGACACAGGCAATCAACAGTACACACCCAACGGCAGCAAAAAAGATCCACAGTGCCGCCTGGACGTCACGCGTCAGTAACTCTTTGGTGTAGATGGCATTTAAGCTCCATCCCTTGTCCGTCGCCGGGTATTGCTCTTCGAGCCGGGCGGCAATCGCCGTGAGTTCGGCCTGGGCCTGATCAATGGTTTTTTCCGATTTGAGCGCCCCAATCACGCCCAAAAAGCGTGAGTACCGATCTTGCTGTAAGCCGGGCGACATCACCAGCGGTACCCATATCTCGGCATATTTGGGAAAACTGGCCGCCGCCGGCATCACCCCGATGACCTGATAGGGCTGTTTGCTGAGCGAGATTTTTTTTCCGATGATTTCGGGATTGGCCCCAAATCGCTTTTTCCACAGGTTGTGGCTCAAGATGACCACTGGCTCGGCACCTGACTCAGCGTCACGGGTTTCAAAGATTCGTCCCTGGGCGGGTAAGGTTCCAAGTACCCGAAAAAAATCAGATGTCACCAGACACCCGGAAACCTGTTCGGGTAAATCATTGTCAGTCAAGGCATAATCTTCGCCGTAATAGGCTGCCAGATGTTCAAAGCTCTCGACCTGTGCGGTGAGATCAGTGAATTTCCCCGGTGAAAACGAAGATTGATTGTAACTTTTGGCCTGGTTGCTTTCGCGGACCGTGACCAGACGCTCAGCATTTGGAAACGGCAGTGGCTTGAGCAAAACGCCATTGATCACGCTAAACACAGCCGTATTCGCGCCGAGGCTTAATGCCAGTGTAAAAACCACCGACAAGGTAAAAAGCGGGGTTTTGATCAGGCCACGCAAACTGTACCGCCAATCTTGCCACAAACTGTGCATATAAACTGACTCCCCAGAGATAATTTGGTGAAAGCGACCTTGATTCAACAGACCACAGTTGCGCAACCCATATGCCACCACAAAGCCAAACCCGGAAAAACCACTGGCGAATCATCCCGCACAGGACAATTGGCTTCTATCTGGTTTGATGAAAATAACTTACAGGCAGGTATCAGTATCTGGAAGATCAAATCGCTGGATCTCAAGTGGTTGAAACGAGCACGTCTGATTCGAGACGGGTGCCCGCAACTGGGATTTCGGCTTGTCACTCGTGGGAACTGAGCGCTTGATTGAACCACAGAGGCACATAGAGGCATTTTTGGCTTTCTCCGTGGCCCTCTGTGGTCTCTGGGGCAGAATTCTATCTGGACTTTGGGAAACCACCTGGCCAGTTTCTACTCATAACTATTTGACAAACTTGGGATTTCCCTTCTTTAATCAGCCACCAATCCATATTGGATATTCTGGTATTTTTGTTCCCCCAATCCCCCCTATGATAAAACCGTTTGAAATTCCGGCTGCCTGGGATGCGGTGACCCTTCACCGAGATCCTTCCTGGATGATCCACCTGACTGATCCTCATCGAGTTGAACTGCGTTCAGCACTGGAATTTTTTAAGGATACAACCCACTCACAAGGGTTCACCGCCCAGTGGCTTCACGGGAATATGACCCCGCAGCCAGCCAATTTTCCACTGCCAACCCTGGGCCCGCTGCTCAAACAAGTCCAAACTGATCTGGAAGAAAAATATGGCCTGGTGCTGTTGAAAGGCACGCCGGTCTCGGATTTTTCAGCTAAAGAACTGCACTTGCTGCACGCTGGGATTGCCAGCTATGTGGGGACGCCACGCCCGCAAACCGTTTTTGGAGAGATGGTTCAAGACATCAAGGACATCGGGCAGGCATCACTGATCGAACGCCGTGGCAGCAAACACAACCGTGCTCTGCCTTTTCACAACGACCCGTGCGATGCCATTTCCTTTTTATGTATCAAACCAGCTTTATCTGGCGGCAAGGGCCTGTTTGCCAGTAGCGTCGCCATCCACAATGCGTTGCTCAACTCGTCGCCCACACACGTACAAACGCTCTATCAGGATTTCACCAATACGTATCAAGACTATTTATTTGTACGAACTGGGATGAACCAGGACCTGCTTCCCAAACAACGGGTCTACGCAATGCCAACTTTTAGTACGGAACAAGGCTATTTTGCGTGCAAATACTCACGGTTTTATATTGATCAGGCCCAGGAAATCGCTGAAGTTCCACGGCTTACATCCCGCCAACGCCAGGCTCTGGATGCGTTTGAAGGTGAACTGCAAAACGAGAAATGGCAC
>DAOQNB010000094.1:0-1678 GCA_035335845.1 Acidobacteriota bacterium
TATCCCCTATCCCCTATCCTCCATCCCCTATCCCCTATCCCCTATCCCCTATCCCCTATCCTCCATCCCCTATCCCCTATCCCCTATCCTCCATCCCCTATCCCCTTTTTTCCGCGATTTATGAACCAAACTGCGGAGTTGGGGTTTGCAGAGTGCAAACGGCTGTGCCTATAATGCCAGGCACTTACCTATTTTTAATCCGTTTCAATAAATAGAGGAAAATCGTTGAGAGTCGAAGTCAGTTCTACATCCGCTTGCAAGAAACAGGTACACATTGAGCTTCCGGCTGAGGAAGTTTCACGTGCATTCAACCAAACCTATGCGCAATTTGCCCGCAAAGTGACGGTCCCAGGTTTTCGCCCTGGGCGCGCTCCCCAGAGCGTGATCCGCAACCGATATGGCAAAGAGGCGCGCGACGAAGTCATTCGCACCTTGCTGCCACGCGTGGTGCAGGACGCATTCGTTGAACAAAAACTCGCCGTTGTGGGCGAACCAGTGATTGATAAACTGGTGCTGTCTGATGGGCAGCCATTGAAAATCCAGCTTCAGGTGGAAGTTTTGCCTGAATTTGAATTGAACAACTATCGCGGCATGGCAGTCACCAAGAAAATTCAGGCAGTGACCGATGAAGTCATCGAATCAACCCTGAACCGCATGCGGGAATCCCAGGCATCGCTGATGCCAATCGAGGAAGACCGCCCGGCCCAGGATGGTGATTTTGCTGAGTTTGCCCTGACCATTTTCAACCTGGATGAAGGTCAGGACGCGCCGGCAGAAAATGCCTCGCCGGTGTTTGATCGCCAGGTTCAGGAAATCCAGATTGGTGAACCAAACGTGTTGCCAGTCTTTAGCGAGAACCTGCGCGGCCTCAAGCCTGAAGAAACCCGTGAATTTGCGACCGAGATGGAAAATAACCCCCAGCTCCCGACGTCAATTCGCGGAAAACGTGTGTTCTGTAAGGTTGAACTGCTCGCCCTCCGCGCCCGGGAATTACCCGAACTCGATGATGCTTTTGCCCAGGGCTTACCCGGTGAATTTGCCGGCCTTGACGAATTGCGTCAAAAGATGCGCGAGCAGTTTGAGAAAAATGCGGACCGAAAAGCCACCGAACAGGCTCAAGAGGCATTGCTTGATCAACTGGTTGAACAAACCGGCATTGAAGTTCCTGAATTTCTGATTCAGAAGCGGGTTCAGGAACGCGCCCAATCATTTGTTCAAAACCTGATTTCTCAGGGAGTTGACCCTCGAAACCTCAAGCTTGATTGGGATCATTTCGGCAAAGATCAGGCTGAACCAGCCGCCCGTGATATCAAACACACGTTGTTGATCGCCAAGATTGCCGATCTGGAGCAAATCGAAGTCACTGACGCCGAAGTTGACCATGAGATCCATCACATGGCCGAACATTCCGGTGAAACCCCAGCTCAGGCCAAACAACGCCTGACCAAAGAGGGCGAACTGGACGGGCTCCGTCAGGTCCTGCGTCATCAAAAAGCCCTGCGGCGCCTCTACGATCAGGCCCAGGTCACCACTGAAACGATCACTCCCGCCACCGAAGCCAGCTCGGCTGACGACCAGCCCGCATCTGCCGAGGAATCCAGTCCGGCAGATGCCCACTCCGCATCCGCCGAATAACCTACAAGAGAACCAAAATATTATGTATGATGGGGCCAACGCC
>DAOQNB010000094.1:1778-10929 GCA_035335845.1 Acidobacteriota bacterium
CCATTCACTATTTGATTTAGGTAGACGTCCATGATCACCCCTGTACAAACCCTCGTTCCCATGGTCATTGAGCAAACCGGTCGTGGTGAACGTGCTTATGACATTTACTCCCGGTTGTTGAAAGACAACATTATTTTCATCGGTACCCCAATTGACGACATGATCGCCAATCTGGTGGTCGCGCAACTTTTGTTTTTGGAAGCCGAGGATCCGGACAAGGACATTTCGCTCTATATCAACAGCCCTGGTGGCTCGATCACGGCAGGAATGGCCATTTACGACACCATGCAGTTCATTCGGCCCGATGTGACCACGATTTGCGTTGGCCAGTGTGCTTCGATGGGTGCGTTGTTGCTGGCTGCCGGAGCGAAAGGCAAACGGTTTGCCCTGCCCAACTCGCGCATCCTGATTCACCAACCATCGGGTGGCGCCCAGGGCCAGGCCACCGATATCCGGATTCAGGCTGAAGAAATCCTGCGGATGCGGGAACTCACCTCCAACATTTTGTCCAGGCACACCGGACAGCCCTTCGATGTGATTGAACGCGACGTTGAACGCGACCGGATTATGTCAGCCGTCCAGGCCAAAGAATACGGCTTGATTGATCAGGTTTTAGCCCATCGCGAATAGTCAGTTCTTGCTTGCCCCTGCGGCCCCCGGTTGATTGCCAGCCAGGGGCCATTCGGGTGGGCGTTGTGACGCCATACCCGACGGTCACGGTTCATTAATTATTATTCTTCCCCCTGGAGCTACGTGTGAGAAGAGAAGAGACACTCCGCTGTTCTTTTTGTGGAAAAACCCAGAATGAAGTCAAAAAACTCATCGCCGGGCCCACCGTCTATATCTGCAATGAATGTATTGATATCTGCAACGAAATCATTTCTGATGATGCCCATCAGGAGGCCACAGCCCAGCGTCCCCAGCTTCCCAAGCCGGTCGAGGTCAAAGCCTTTCTTGATGACTATGTCATTGGGCAGGATGAAACCAAGAAAAAGCTGGCGGTGGCCGTCTATCAGCACTACAAGCGGATGGACATGCTCAAGCGCCGGACCTCGGGCGATGTTGAAATCCAAAAAAGCAACATCTTGTTGATTGGGCCGACCGGCACTGGCAAAACACTGCTCGCCCAAACCCTGGCCCGGATGCTCAATGTGCCCTTCACTATCGTTGATGCCACCACCCTGACCGAAGCCGGGTATGTGGGTGAAGATGTCGAAAACATCATCTTGAAACTGTTGCAGGCGGCCAATGGCGACATCGAACGAGCTCAACAAGGGATCATCTATATTGACGAAGTTGATAAAATCTGCCGCAAAGATGAAAACCCGTCCATTACCCGCGATGTCTCGGGCGAAGGGGTTCAGCAGGCACTGTTGAAAATCTTGGAAGGCACCATTGCCAATGTTCCACCCCAGGGTGGACGCAAACACCCACATCAGGAATTTTATCCGGTTGACACGTCAAACATCCTGTTTATTTGCGGTGGGGCGTTTGTGGGCATTGAAAAAGTGGTCGAACGCCGGGTTGGGAAAAAATCATTGGGCTTTAACGCCAAGCTGGAATACAAACGGTTTCATCGCAACTCTCAAATTTTAGAACTCACACAGCCCGAAGACCTGATCAAATACGGATTGATTCCGGAATTTGTCGGACGCCTTCCGGTCATGGGCACGCTCCACGAACTGGATGAAGCCGCGATGGTTGATATTCTGACCAAACCCAAGAATGCGCTGATCAAGCAGTATCAAAAGCAGTTTGAATGGGATAACGTCAAGCTCCGGTTCACCGAAGAAGCGCTGCAAACCATTGCCCGCATGGCCTGTGAACGCAAAGTCGGCGCCCGTGGATTGCGCATGATTCTTGAAGAATTGATGCTCGACCTGATGTACAGCCTGCCAAGCCAGAAAAAAATCAAGGAATTTACCATCACCCGTGAAATGGTGGAAACCCGGCGCATTACCCTACCTTTGCTTGAAAAAGCCGGATAAAAGGGTCGCGCTCACCCGTGCCGACTGGTACATATCAATCAAGCACTTACTTGCTTTCTTTGATAGATCCATTCAGGCCAAACACCAGCCGGTCTCAATCGCAACGCGTGTTTTGCCTGAGTGGAAGGATTATGAGAAAAAAAATTGATAGAGAGATTTATGGAAGAATATCATGACAGTACGCCGGAAGATGTGGCTCTGTACCCTATGGTACCAATTCGGGATGTGGTGGTTTTCCCGCATACAGTCGTCCGGTTCAAGATTGGTCGGCCACCTTCAGTCAACGCGATGGTGCAGGCCCTGAAAGGGGATCGCATTATCTTTCTCGCCACCCAACACGACGCCACCATCGAAGAACCCAGCATGGAACAGGTGTTCAAGATTGGGACGCTGGCGCGGATCTCACACCACCTGCAACTGGCTGATGGCAATATCAAAGTCCAGTTTGAAGGCCTCGAACGGGCAAAATCGGTCCGCTTTGAAGAACACCCGGATGGCTACTGGGTGGCAACCGTCAGACGCTCGCCGGCTCTGGTTGACCGCAGCCCACGGGTCAACGCCCTGGTGAGTAAACTGACATCCCTGGTGGATCAGTATGCCCGGCAAAATCCGGAAAATCCGGAAAACCTGCATGCCGATCTTCAAATCGAGGACCCGTCTCGCCTCGCTGATGCCATTGCCAATCACCTCAAAATCAGTGTTGAAGAAAAACAAAGCGTCCTCGAACTGTTTTCACTCTCAGACCGACTGAACCGGTTGATTGAAATCCTGGACATCGAACTGGAAAAAATCCAGGTTGATCGTTCAGTTCAAAATCGAGTGAAGAAACAGATGGAGCGGGCCCAAAAAGAGTACTACCTGAACGAAAAGATCAAGGCCATCAACAAGGAACTCGGGCGCAAGGACGAAAAAGCCGAACTCGAAGAACTCAAAAAGAAAATTGATTCGGCTGGCATGAGCACCGACGCCTACAACAAAGCCATGACGGAACTGCGTCGGCTTGAGCAAATGCCTCCGATGTCGGCTGAATCCGCGGTGTCGCGCAATTACCTGGAATGGCTGCTGGCGGTCCCCTGGAAAGAGCGCTCTGAAGAAGTCACCGATCTCAAATTTGCCGAGGAAGTCCTTGAAAGTGACCATTATGGGCTGGAAAAGGTCAAAGAACGCATCCTGGAATTTCTGGCCGTTCGTCAGTTGATTGAAAATCCCAAAGGGTCCATTTTGTGTTTTGTGGGTCCTCCAGGCGTTGGGAAAACCAGCCTTGGTCGCTCAATTGCCCGAGCCACAGGCCGCAAGTTTGTGCGTCTGTCCCTGGGTGGTGTCCGGGACGAAGCTGAAATCCGCGGTCATCGTCGAACCTATATCGGCGCCCTGCCCGGCCAGATTATCCAGATGATGAAAAAGGCCGGAACCGTCAACCCATTGATTCTGCTTGACGAAATTGACAAGCTGGGTATGGATTTCCGGGGCGACCCATCCTCAGCTTTGCTCGAAGTCCTCGACCCGGAACAAAACAACTCATTCCAGGATCACTATCTCGATGTCGAATATGACCTGTCAAAGGTGATGTTTATCGGGACAGCCAATGTCCTGCATACGATTCCAGCCGCATTGCAGGACCGACTGGAAATCATCCGGTTGTCAGGCTATACCGAGCGCGAGAAGATTGAAATCGCCAAACGCTACCTGGTGCCCAAACAACGTGAAGCTACCGGGTTAAAGTCAGATATGATTGACTTTACTGAAGGTGCCATCACCACGGTCATTGAAAATTACACGCGTGAAGCTGGTGTGCGCAGCCTCGAACGCGAGTTATCTTCGGTGTGCCGCAAGGTTGCTCGCAAAGTTGTCGTGACATCAGAAAAAGAAGCCTTCCACGAAACGGTCTCGTCCGAAGCCATTCTAAATTATCTGGGGCCGATTCGGTTCCGATCCCAGATGATCGAAGAAGAAAGCGAAGTTGGGTTGGCCACCGGGCTGGCCTGGACTGAAGTGGGCGGCGAGGTGCTCCACATTGAAACCACCCTCATGCCAGGTCGAGGTCAGTTGACCCTGACCGGAAAACTGGGTGAGGTCATGCAGGAATCAGCCCGGGCGGCCATCAGTTATGTCCGTTCGCGCGCCAATCAGCTTGGGATCTCGCCCAATTTTTACAAACGCTATGACATGCACATCCACATTCCGGAAGGCGCCATTCCCAAAGATGGACCATCGGCTGGAATCACGATGGCGACGTCCATTGTATCAATTTTGACCGACACTCCCATCCGCAAGGATGTGGCCATGACTGGTGAAATTACGCTACGTGGCAAGGTGCTCCCCATTGGTGGCTTGAAAGAAAAGCTGCTGGCGGCTCACCGAATTGGCATTCGAACCGTGATCATTCCGCGTGAAAATCAGAAAGATCTGGTTGAAGTTCCAAAGGAAATCCTGGAACTCCTGACCATTCATCTGGTTGATCACGTTGATCAAGTCTTGCGGCTGGCCTTAAAACCACGCAAAGCCAAAAATGACACCTCCGAAGTGTCAGCTATGTGGAATCCCAGTGTGACCGAAAGCAATCAAATTTCACCCCCGCCGGTTGAATAACTTCAGGGCAGAAGTGTGTGGTAAAATTCACGCACTTCTGCCTTCCTCCTTGAAAAATTTTCGAGTGCAGAGTACATTTGCGTCGAGAATCCGCTTCCCAACTGCCGTTGACTCCCCACACCATCCAAAATAAAAAGGTTATGAAACCAGTTGTTGCGCAGTTTGTGTGTAGCGCCGTTTCTCCGCACCAATACCCTACAGACAGACTTCCTGAAATTGCATTTCTTGGACGCTCAAACGTTGGTAAGTCAAGCCTGATTAATTCCTTGCTTCGGGTCAAAGGACTGGCTCGCACCAGCAGCACCCCAGGCCGAACACAGCTCATCAACTTCTTTCGCATTAACAACGCATTGTATTTTGTCGATCTGCCTGGGTACGGATATGCCCGTGTTCCTACCGAAATCCGACAACAATGGGCACCAATGATTGAAAAATATCTTATTGACCGGGCTCCGCTGGCGCTGGGAATTGTGATTGTTGACAGTCGGTTGAAACCAATGGATCTGGATCAGCAAATGGTTGAATGGTTAGACGCCCAACACGTTCCACTGTGTGTGGTGGCAACCAAAGCTGATAAGCTCTCAAACAACCAGATGGCCACTCAGTTAAAGATACTCCGAGAGACATTTGGCCAGGCGGTCATCCCGTACTCAGCTTTAACCCGCAAGGGCGCCGACGAAGTCTGGCGGATGATCCGACAGGCGGGCGAACCAAAACCACCCGCGGTCATCACCGCCACCAGTTAAAGTACCAGATCGTTCGCACCGGATACCCAGACCACTCACCAGGCACCCCATGTGCTGCTCGCAGAATTCGATTTGTGATCTCCCAACACCATTGTTTATGCGTCCGCAAAACGCAGACCATCTCACGTTAACGTCAAAGGCACCAGTAACCTCGCCTACCTTGTTTGAACTTGTGACCTGCCTGAATACCAAGTTCCACGTCGCACGATTTCAGTCTTGAAACCTGCAATCTGAAACCATTTACCAAATTAATTGTTCAAGGGCTTGAATTGTATATGGATGAACCCATTGACACATCTACCAACGGGCTAATGGATATCGCAACGCTCAAGGAGATGAACATCTCCCAGTTGACCAAAATTGCCCAGGAGTATGACATTCCCGGCGCCACCGGGATGCGCAAGCAAGAGCTGATTTTTAAGATTTTGCAGGCGCAGACTGAAAAATCCGGATTGATCTTTTCAGAAGGTGTGCTGGAATGCTTGCCAGACGGATTTGGCTTTCTCCGTGCCCCGGATTACAACTACCTGCCGGGACCGGATGATATTTATGTCTCCCCCTCGCAAATCCGGAAATTTGATTTGCGAACCGGAGACACCATTTCTGGACAAATTCGCCCTCCAAAAGAAGGCGAACGCTATTTTGCGCTGATCAAAGTTGAGGCAATTAACTTTGAACCACCAGAAGTCAGGCGCGAAAAGATCTTTTTCGACAACCTGACTCCACTCTACCCCCACCAGCGACTGGTGATGGAAACCAGCCCCGATAACCTGTCGGCCCGGGTGCTGGATTTGATCACTCCGATTGGCCGTGGGCAGCGTGGACTCATTGTTGCACCACCTCGAACCGGGAAGACGATGTTGCTGCAAACCATTGCCAATTCGATCACTCGCAATCATCCAGAAGTCATGCTGATTGTGCTGCTCATTGATGAGCGCCCCGAAGAAGTGACGGATATGCAGCGCAGCGTTCAGGGAGAGGTGATCAGTTCAACCTTTGATGAGCCGGCAACTCGCCACGTACAAGTCGCAGATATGGTGATTGAAAAGGCCAAACGACTGGTCGAGCACGGACGCGATGTGGTGATTTTGCTTGATTCCATCACCCGTCTGGCCCGTGCGCATAACGCCACCGTGCCTCCGTCTGGAAAGATCCTCTCCGGTGGGGTTGACTCAAACGCCCTGCAGCGGCCAAAACGGTTCTTTGGTGCCGCCCGAAACCTTGAAGAAGGCGGCAGCCTGACCATCATTGCAACCGCCCTGATTGATACCGGGTCCAGGATGGATGATGTGATCTTTGAAGAATTCAAAGGTACAGGCAATATGGAAATCCATCTTGATCGCAAACTGGTTGAAAAACGCATCTTCCCAGCCATTGATATCAACAAGTCGGCAACCCGTAAGGAAGAACTGCTGATTCCGAAGGAAGATCTCAACCGGATCTTTGTGATGCGTCGGGTGCTCAGCCCGCTTTCAAGCGTCGAATCAATGGAATTGATCACCGAACGACTGGAACGCACCAAGAGCAATACCGAATTTCTGGCTTCCATGAATACCTAAACTGGTGCTTGGTTCTTGGTTCTCGGTTCTTGGCTCCTGGTTTTTTGTTTTTGTTCTTCGAACATATACGTTCTTCCCCTTCAAGCACCAAGCACCAAGCACCAAGCACCAAGCACCAAGTACCAAGTACAAAACACCACCTATGCACATTTTACTTGCGGTTTCTGAAGTTGCTCCCTATGCAAAAACTGGTGGGCTGGCTGATGTTGCCTCGGCATTGCCCAAAGCACTGGCCGCTCTGGGTGAACAGGTCACGGTGGTCATGCCTCGCTATGGGTTCATCCATACCGGCGAAGAAGTCTGGTACAACCTGCCGGTACCATTTGCCCATACCATCAAACACATTCGCCTCTTTCGGGAAAACCTGGGAAAAGCCACCATTTACTGGATTGATGCCCCAGAATATTTCTCACGTGGAAAAGCAATCTACGGTGAATCGGATGATCCGGAACGGTTTGCTTTCTTCTGTCGGGCCGTGCTTGAGGTTGCCCGCTGGCTTGGAACACCGCCCGACATCATTCATTGCAATGACTGGATGACTGGTCTGATTCCGGTATATTTGCGAACGGTATATGCCACAGATCCATACTTTGCCGGGACAGCAACCCTGCTCAGCATCCACAACCTGGCGTTTCAAGGACTGTTTAGCCCCTCACAATTGCCCAAGTTTGGTCTTTCCATGGAACTCAACACCACGGATGGTGGCCTTGAATTCCGGGGTACCGCCAGCATGCTCAAAGGCGGACTGGTGGCAACCGATGCCATCTCGACCGTGAGCAAAAAATATGCCCAGGAAATCCAGACGGCTGAATACGGGTTTAAAATGGAAGGACTGCTCCATGCCCGTCGCCATGACTTAATAGGCATCCTGAATGGCGTGGATTATGACATCTGGAACCCAGCCACCGACAAAAACATCGCGGCCAACTACTCAATGGAAGATTTGTCTGGCAAACGGGTGTGCAAGGCTGATCTCCTGAGCTATTTTCACCTCCCGCACGAACTGGATCGCCCACTGATTGCAGTGGTATCGCGCATTAGTGACCAGAAAGGGTTTGATTTAATCCGGGAAGTATCTGGCCGAATGCTCCAGGCTGGGGCGTTCTTTGTTTTGCTGGGGTCTGGGGATTCCCAATATGAAGACTTCTTCCAGCGACTGCGGGACTTTGCCCCCCACCGCGTTGGGGTCTATTTTGGCTTCAATAATGAACTGGCACATCGAATCGAAGCCGGCGCCGATATCTTCTTGATGCCATCCTGGTTTGAACCCTGTGGCCTCAACCAGATTTACAGCCTCAAATATGGCACTGTCCCGATTGTGCGGGCAACTGGCGGGCTTGATGACACAATCCAGGATTTTGATCGAATAACCCGGACCGGAAATGGGTTTAAATTCCGTGCCTATCGAGCAGATCGGCTGATTGAAAAAATTTACGAAGCCTTGCTGCTCTATAACGATCAGGATCTCTGGAAGTCAATTATGCTCAATGGGATGAGAGCCAATCACTCCTGGGAAGTGGCAGCTCATGAGTATTTAGATGTCTACCGGATCTTGAAACATACGATTCGCGAACGCATGTAAGGCCTGCGGGCACTTCTTGCGTTCATTCATTAAATCTTGTATGCAACATCATGCACAACCGCCATTGAGAAAACCTGAGGAGGTTGACCTTGGTGAAGGCTCAGTGACAACCTGGTTTTTCTGGTCCATCGGCTCGTTTGCATTTCACAACCGACCTGGATTCCAGAGCAACCGCACAGCGTCTGAGTGGCAGGTGAGCAATTCGCAATCAATTTGGATTTGAACAATATTAGGAGGAAGAACCATGAGTGGTAGCATTGTAGAACTTACTGACGGCACCTTCAAAAACGAAGTGTTAGCGTCAGACATTCCGGTGTTGGTGGACTTCTGGGCGCCCTGGTGTGCGCCTTGCCGCATGCTGTCCCCAACAATCGAAGCTCTCGCGGATGATTTTCAAGGCCGCGCGGTGGTTGGAAAAATGAATGTTGATGAAAACAACGTCACCCCAGGAAATTATAAAGTTCAAGGGATTCCAACCCTGATTCTTTTCAAAGCTGGTGTTGAACAAGAACGACTGGTTGGAGCAACATCAAAAGATAATATTGCCCGTATGATTAACAAGCACCTGTAAAATCAGACGTTTGTGCCCTTGCAGTAAGTTTTCGAAAACCGCCCGTAATTGCGATCTCGCGCACGCAGTTACGGGCGGTTTTTCTTTGGTTGGGGCTGAAGAAAACGGGCTGAAGA
>DAOQNB010000095.1:0-10873 GCA_035335845.1 Acidobacteriota bacterium
AGTTTGCCGAGGTCAATACTCGTGCCCGAACCCTGGCCTATTTTGGAAATCAAGAGTTTCGGCCCAATATTGAATTTTTGCTTGCGGGAACCCCCTGTGAAGATGTGGTACGCGGTACAGTCTGCCACTACCCAGAGCGGGTACAGCAGTTGTTTCCGGCTGACAAAGCGCTGATTCATTTGGGGGTTGAAAGCTATCTGGGTGTGCCGCTGCTTGATGCCAACGGCGAAGTCCTGGGTCATCTGGCGGTCTTTGATGACAAGCCAATGCCGAAAGAATCGCGCCTGATGTCAATTTTCCGCATTTTTGCCTCCCGTGCCACCGCAGAACTCGACCGGAAACGAGCCGAACAAACCAGGCTTGAGAGTGAGCAGCGCCTGTCGCGCATTCTGGCCTCGGCGATGGATGCCATCATCACCATTGACGAAAACCGCGAAATCACGTTGTTTAACGAGGCAGCCGAAAAGGTTTTTGGCATTCCCGCCATTGATGCGATTGGAAAACCAATTGAACCGTTATTTTCACGACCGTTGTTTACCCTGGTGGATGACTACATTTGCCGGATCCTCAGTGGTGAGCAAACGCCGCCGTCGATCTGGTTACCGGAAGGGTTAACCGCCCGCCGAACGGATGAAGACGAATTTGCGCTCGAAGCCACCGTTTCAATGGCCAAAATCAGTCGAAATCGGTTGTTTACCATCATTTTGCGGGATATTGACGAGCGGAAACGAGCCGAAGCCGAACTCAAAACCCTGCGGATGGAAAACCTGTACCTGCGTGAAGAACTAAAAACTGAATACAACTTTGAAGAAATCGTTGGGGCTTCCGGTGTGATGGAGCGGGTCTTCCAGAAAATCTCACAGGTGGCCGAAACTGATTCCACCGTGCTAATCAATGGGGAAACTGGAACTGGAAAAGAGCTGATTGCCCGTGCCATCCACAACCGGAGCGGTCGCAAAAACCGGCCCTTGATCAAAGTCAATTGTGCGGCACTGTCACAAGGCTTGATTGAAAGCGAGTTCTTTGGTCATGAAAAAGGTGCCTTCACCGGGGCCATTGCCGCCCGAGTCGGACGCTTTGAACTGGCCAATGGCGGCACCATTTTCCTGGATGAAATCGGGGAGATTTCGCTTGAAGTTCAGGCAAAATTGTTACGGGTGCTGCAGGAACAGGAATTTGAGCGGGTTGGCGGCACCAAAACCATCAAAGTTGACGTGCGGGTGATTACCGCGACCAATCGCGACCTGAAAAAAGCCGTTGAAGAAGGCCGTTTCCGCGCTGACCTCTATTACCGGCTCAACGTGTTTCCAATCGTGCTGCCACCGCTTCGAGAACGAACCCAGGATATTTCCCTGCTGGTTCGCTATTTTGTCAGCAAACACATGGCCCGCCTTGGAAAACGCATCACTCAGATCAGCCACACGGCTATGAGTCAACTCACCGCGTACCACTGGCCAGGGAATGTGCGAGAACTTGAAAATGTGGTGGAGCGAGCGGTCATTCTCTCGCAAGGCCCAGTGCTCGAACTCGTTGACGAAATTGCGCAATTGCTCCCGGCGGCGCCCAAAACCCAGCCTCTCGGAAAAGCGCTTCCGCTGACACCCAGGATCAGTCCTCCGACATTTGTCCCGCTTGAAGCTATGGAGCGCGATTATATTCAAAAAGTCTTGGAATCAACAAATTGGGTCATTGAAGGGGCTTCGGGCGCCGCTAAAATTCTGGACATCAACCCCAATACCCTGCGCAGCCGAATGCAAAAATTGAATATTCGCCGCCCAGGTCGCGGCGGGAATGCCGTTTAGGGTTCCGGGGTCCGGGGTCTTCGAATTCTTCGCTTTTCGTCGTTTATGTCCTTTATGTCCTTTATGTCCTTTCAAAACCCTGAACCCTGAACCCTGAACCCTAAACCCTGAACCCTGACCAGGTTCAATCTGCCCCAAAATCATTTTCTGAACTTGTTTTGATCAGCTCTAACGCCCATTCGAGTAATTCAATCGTGCCGTCATGGCCGGTTTGCTGCGAACAAAAGCCGTTTTTCGAATCAACCACGGCTTTAATATCGCCCGTGGCATCGCTCAAGGTTCCCAGATACGGACTGGCCTGCATCAATTCCAGGTCATTGGTATCGTTCCCAAGCGCCATCCAGGGTGAAAAACCTAGTTTTTCCAACCCTTGATGTTTGTTTGGCCGATAGGGATAGACAAAAAGCTTGTGCCGATCACGATAAATGATGCCTGGGCAACGTGAATTGGCTACCAGATCAGCCAAAATCTGGAGGGCGTAGGGTTCGGTTTTCGGCGGTACCAGCCCAAGACAGGCTTCATAGCCGATGAGCCGCCGCCAGTGTGAAAGCTCTTCGGCAATCTCTTCCCAGGGGGGAATATGATCAGGATGTCGTTCAAGGTGTGGTCGGGCAACGAGGCCGTTTTCCATTACAAACCCGGCAATTCTGACACCTGGCAACTGTGACACGAGCTTTGTAACACTGTGTGAATTTCGAGCTGTCGCAATCACCAGATCAGAAAGCTGGCTTAATTCCTGCAAGTATTCCAGTGCGGCGCCGCTGAGGAAACTACTGACCGTCGCACCTGGCACTTCAATTTGTTCGGGTTGTAAATGCAGCAAGGTACCATCCAGGTCAACGGCCACCACGTTTCGAGTTTGAGTCATGGGTCTTTCCTTAAGGTACAGGCAACATTGGTTTTCAGGTTGGCCAGATGATGATTGTCAAAGGTTACGGGAACACGGCGCTGGTCGGCCAGTTCGAGCAACAGGCTGAATTGGTCACGTGAATCGGCTTTTGACGCTCGAAACATCAACACCTCGGGGCTGGCATTGATGAGCGCCCGGCACACTTCATTGCTATGGATGCGCAATTCAGTGGATTGAAAAAAACGGTCAGGCTGAACAAACGGCTGGCCGGGTTGGGTTGGGCCAAACGCCTGCCACTGGTCAATCAAAGGTTTTCGAATATAGGTTTGCGGAAACGCATAGGCCCCAAAAAGCTGATCTGGGCCAACAAAGAACGTTCGCGAAAACCCAAGTGTTGACGGCCCGGTAAAACAGGCCGAAGGTGAAAAGATATCTTCTGCCGCGCCACAAAAATCGGCCCAACCCCAGGGGTCAAAAAGTACGGCCAGGGGGCCAGATTCCCAGCGGGCCAGTTCACGGGCCACACCTCCGCGCCCTGTCCAGCCGTCTACAAAAACGATTCGGCGCTCAGGAAACTGGTGTTTGATGTGGTTCAGGGCCATCTGATCAATCCCAAGACCAGAAAAAAGTGAGGTTTGGACTGCAACGGCGCCAGGCAATAACCGCGTCAACCAGTCTGCAATCGGAACTCCAGCCCGTAAAATAGCCACCAGCACCATTTTTTCGGGGTGTGATTCCCATTGTAAAAGGCTGGCGGCTAACCGGGCGCCAGCCTCTTGCAGACGGATATCGGTCAGATGAGTTGCCAGCAACGTCCAGAACGAATCCGGTAAATCCGGCTCAGGTGATGGAATCTCCCAAAATGTCGTTTGCCCGTCATAGGCTTTCGTCAACGGGCGAAACAATTCCAGTTCAGTAAATGGGTCAACTTCGCGGTGCAGATCAGCACACAGTGGTTGATTCCAGTAATTTGGCCGACCTGCGCGGCTGAGAGCATCAATAAACATTCGGGTTCAGGGTTCAGGGTTCAGGGTTCCCTGAGTATGGAAAATATGCGTCATACCAAAGAAGCTAAAATTTGAGAAACCAGCGAAGTCTGAGCCTGCCAGCAAACCAGAGCCGACTGGGTTTAGCCGGCTAAAACCTTCGTTTCGTACCCGCGTTCAAACATCGTTTCCTGAAGCGAGAGGGCTGATGCGTGGTCAAAGGGGTCACTCAGAATATGCACCGGGCCCTGAAATTCACCCAGGTTATAGACATAATACCGGCCATTGATTTGGATCCGGTCAAACACGTTTTGGTGATCAATTTTCCAGGGACTCAGCGTCACGTGGCGAATTGACAGATGCGGATTGCGGGTCAGGGTGCGCACGGCCAGATCCATTGCTTCGCCAATGACCAGGAGTGACCCTTCAAGACCGTCAAAGGCATCGAGGGTTGGTGCGGTTTGAACGGACAAGGCCGGGCGAGCCACCGGTAGCATCCAGTGATCAACTGATTCCTGGGTACACAAACTGGGTGACAGAGTTGATTCTTCAAGAAATTTCCGGTCAAAACATTCCATGGTTGGAAAGCCATGAAACTCCAGCAGTGAATGAACCAACGGCTGGATACCATCACGGTTCAGCAATTCCGAAAAAGCGGTCCGTTGTTCGTCGCTTCGGGCATCAACCAGGGTGAAAATACGAACCATCTTGACCGAGGTCAGCGATGACAGGTGGCGAATGACCTGAAAGATGGTCTGGCCAGTGGTGATTTCGTCTTCGATCAACCAGAGTTCGTCCACGGGGCTGGCTGGCACGGGGAGGATATGCGCGGGTTGATGAGAGTGGCGCTCGGTAAACTGGATGCCGGTGGCAGGCCGTCGGGTAGAGCAAATCCATCCAGTCGTAATCCCCAACTGATGCGCTTCCTGATGTAGTAACGCTGAAAGCAAAATGCCCGATTCAGCCAGCCCCACAATCAGAGGGGTACCGCACAGAGGTTTCTCATCCAACGATTGTTCAATAAAATGACGCAGCACCAGACGGCAGTCGTATAAATCAGAAGCTGAAACCGTTCCCAGTTTGGCCAGGAAATGAAAACTAAACGCGATTTTTCGGGCTGGATTATTGAGCCGCTCAAGATGATAAACCTGAATTGTCATAGCGTATAAAATAATTCCTTCGGAAAATAAATAATACCAGTTTGTCGCCAGTTGTCAGTCGTCAGTCGTCCACTAAGCTTATTTGATTGAACGACTTACCTGCTTTCTAATTCAAGCGCTGCAGTGAAAAGCGGTATACGTCGTTCAGGACCGACAATCAGCAGGTGGAAAATAGGGCCAGCTTGTTAACACCATCAAAATTAGATTCAACAGAAGTTTAAATAAACGCGATCAGTGAACGAAAAACTGCGGAACAGGTGATCACCTTTCAGAAAATAAAGTGTGCTGAAAGCGTGGGCTCAGATGTTCCGCAGTCAATTAGGTTGGTTCGAGAAAAAGATTACTGCTTGGAACCGCAACCATCTTTTCCGCCACAACTATTTTTATCTTTGCTGGCTTTGGTGTCTTTTTTCTCAGGGGCAGCGGCTTTGTCATCTTTCTTTTCAGCCGGAGCCGCGGCATCGGTGGCGCATCCGCCCTTTCCTTTGCACGAATTCTTGCCTTTGCATCCGGCGTCTCCGGTCTTGCATCCGCCCTGACCTTTGCATTCATTTTTGCCTTTACAGCTATGTTTGGCAGCAGAATCTGGGGCGGCTGAGCCATCAGTGGCGCATCCACCTTTTCCTTTGCAGGAATTCTTGCCTTTGCATCCGGCGTCTCCGCCTTTGCATCCGCCCTGACCTTTGCACTCATTTTTTCCCTTGCAGCTATGTTTGGCGGCAGTGTCAGTTGGTGTGGCTGGCGTAGCTGGCGCCGGGGTTGCAGGTTTTGCAGGAGGGGTGGCTGGCGGAGCTTCCGCACTACACCCGGTTAACATTCCTGCCACAGCGGCACCCAAAATCATTGAAAACTCTCTCCGATTCATGCAGTTCTCTCCTTAACTGAAAACAAATTAATGTAAACGATGGTTGCCAAAGCGAGCAGCTTTGTACAGGGATTGCTCTTTGCAAGGTTGACTTTCGAATGGATTTTTTAGAAGCGCGTCTATTTGACAAAAGTGACCAGGAAAAATCAAGTCTAAATCATTGAACGACAAACTTTTGGTCATTGAAAATTTTGGCCATGTTGCTCAATGGCGACCACGAGGGCATCAATGAGTTCATCAAAGTCATAACTGCGCAGCAATTTCTTCAATTCAAAGGCCAGTTCTGTGTCAATGGGGGCAATATCTTCAATCAACCGGGCAGCCTCATCAACATCACCTGACTGAACCGAATGATGCATCCTCACAAGCCATTCTTTCAAAAAGGGTTGGAAGCGATCTGGAGTGAGAGTCTGATTAAGAAGTCCAGCCGGAGCAATCAATTGTCCAGTTGTCCGATTGATTTGGACAAACTTCACACTGAGGTGCTCGCGCAATTTTTCAAAAATCACCTCGACGTGAAAGGGTTTGGGAATAAAATCATCGCCCCCAAATTCGCGAATGCGTGACCGATCCACACCAAAGGCATCAGCCGAGACAGCGATGATTTTGGTCCGCACGATTTCTTCAGGCAGGGTGACATCCACACTGGTGGGTAAAATATCCTGGCCGGCGCCGCTTTCAATGGCTCGAATAATCCGCATGGCTTCATACCCATCCAAAACGGCCATGTGCAAATCCATCATGATCAGGTGTGGACGATACCGGGCCCAACCTTCAATCGCCCGCTTCCCATCAATGGCTTCATAGACTTCAAACCCGGCAGATTTCAGCAACCGGCACAGCAGGGCGCGATTGTCGTCCTGGTCTTCAACCACCAGAATCCGATAGTGGGGTTGACCATCTTCGAGGCCAATCACGGAATGGGAAATCGGAACCGTATATTCACTGCTCGGCAGACTTGGCAGCGGCAACCAGAAACTGAAACTGGTGCCCTGGGTGGGAATGCTCCGGACGGTCAGGTCACCGCCCATAAGTCGAACATAATTTCGCGAAATGGTCAGCCCCAGCCCCGTGCCTTCCTGGTTTTTGCGACCAGGGCTGTTGATCTGCACAAATGGTTCAAATAACTGCTCCAGATCATTTTCCGCAATTCCACACCCGGTATCCTCAACCTCAAAATGGCAGAGTTCTTCGTCCAGCGGCTTAACTCGAATGACCACCCGCCCAAACTCAGTAAATTTAAACGCATTGCCAATCAAATTGATCAACACCTGGCGCAGTTTTCCCTCGTCTCCCGATACATAGTGCGGCAACCCGGGATCCATTCTCACATCGAGGGTAATCCCTTTCGATTGCGCCCGAAAATAAAACATTTCCGAAAGCCCATGCACCAGCGCGGGCAGGTCAAAGATTGCGTTTTTGAGGGTCAGTTTCCCGGCTTCAATTTTGGAAATCGAAAGCACATCGTTGATCAAACTCAACAAATGCTCGCCACTCCGCATAATGATGCCGGCAGTTTCCCGATGGTGAGAGGTGAGGGTTAAATCACGGGCCATCATTTGGGAAAACCCGATCACGGCATTGAGCGGGGTCCGCAATTCGTGGCTCATATTGGCCAGAAACGTGCTTTTTGCCCGATTGGCTTCCATCGCCTGCGCCTGTGAATGTTTTAACTGGTTGACGGTTTCGGCCAGTTCCTGCATATGCTTCACCACCCGGTCCCGCAGGCGTTTTCGCTCCAGAATGGCGTTGATCCGGGCTTGCAGCAACACCCGGTTGAGCGGCAGCGGCAGGTAATCTTCAGCCCCAAGCTGAAGACTCTGTGCGATCAAGTCAATGTCGGTCAAGGCAGCAATCACAATCACCGGAAGCGTTTGCAGTGACTCGTAGCGCCGGATGGCCTGTAAGACTTCAAATCCATTCATTTCCGCCAGGTTGAGGTCCAGCAGGAGCAAGTCAACCGGATGCTGGTCGAGAACTTCAATCACCCTCTGGCCACGGTCAGCCGTGATTGCCCGATCCCCCTGACGAGTGAGAAACCGCAGCAGTAACGACCGAATCAGCACATTGCCGGCAGCAATCAAAATGGTGACGGGAACTTTTCTGGGTTCAGAATCAAGCACCTCAAAAAACGGCGCGGCCCCACCCGGATCTGATATCGCAGGTTCATCGTCGGCAAAATGTGACAAATTGATCATGCTATTGATCAGCAGAAGGAGGTTCTGGGCCGCCAGTTGTATTTTTTGCAAATCAGGGATCAGCGCTTTGACTTCACGCCGCCCAACATCCTCCAGCAATAATTCGGTTGCCCCAAGAATCGCATTTAACGGGGCTCGTACATCCTGCCGGATAGATCGCGCAAAAGATTCAAGGTCAAACTGATCGGAGGAATTGTCAACCATTGAGGGCTCAACCATCGCATCAACCCTGGTCAAAAGAGTTTGCCCGGTTTCCAGAATCCGTCGAAGGTCAGGCAAAACCGACACTTCGCCCAGGTGACTGGCATCCTCAATGAGGACGTGGGCATACCCAGTAATTGTCTTGAGTGGCGTCCGGAGTTCATCGCGCATAGTCGTGAAAGAAGCGGCCAACAAAGACTGTCCTGACACAGGAGTGAGGGTGAGTTGCAAGCGATAGTAGTGAATCTGGGGCTTTTTTTCGATAGTCATTCATTGATTACCCTTTTTCCAGAAAAAAATCAATTTTTTCGAAAAGGTACATTCCCCCCAGGAAGATTGGTATTATACTCATTACAATTATAGTTTTTCAGATAAATATTTCCTGGGTTTTTATGACGGGAAGTCTCAGAACCTATTGAAGAACCTGGATTTATTTTCTGTGTCTTCCGTGTCTTCCGTGGTTTCTTTATCTGAATTTCTATATATTCTGGTTTTAATCTGAAGCCTCCCGACCACTCAACTTCATGAAGTTCCCATCCAAACTTCCTCAAAAACCATTTGAATTGCTCGAACGGTTTGCCCGCCAGTATGTCCAACGGTATGCCACCCGGTTGAAACTCCACCCGGCGGCTGGCCGGCGGATTCCAAAAGAGTTACGGCCTCAAAATATCACGGCCCTGGCCAACCGGTTTCCCAGAGGGCTCAAAGATCCTGGATTCGCCTATTTGCTCGAACAAATTGATGACGGGCCGATGTATTCGACCCGCTATGTCCAGTTGTTTTTTCAAGGTGAAGCCGCATTTCAGTCAGCCGTCGAAGCCATTCAAAACGCAACGCATGAAATCCTGGTCCAGTCTTATATCCTGCGGGATGATGAAACAGGAAAAGGCTTGCTGGAATTACTCGAAGCCGCGGCTGACCGTGGAGTCAAAGTCAAAGTTCTGGCGGATGCCATTGGTTCGTGGACGACCAAACAGCGGTTTTGGGATCAAATGCAGGCACGTGGCATCGAAGCCCGGCTCTTTCATCCGCTGCTCACCCATTTAAAATATTTCAATATCCGCGACCACCGCAAAATTATGGTGGTTGATCGAACGATTGCCTTTACCGGCGGCATGAACATTGGCGATGAATATGGATCATTGCTGCGCAAACGCCTGAAAATTCGTACCTTGCGCGACACACACGCCCGGAGCGAAGGTGAGCTGGCTCAGGCCATGGCCGCCGTATTTGAAGAAAGCTGGTGCCGAGCTGGCGGAAGCCCACTCCCTGAACTGCCGTTTTTCCCTGAGATTACAGCCGTGGGCCCGCGAGTGCTGGTGATGGATACCCGGTTTGGACGGGGGCAGATGGAGGCCATTTCTACGCTGGTGGCGATTGCGGCGGCGGCTCGAAACCGACTCTGGATCACCAATGCCTACTTTGCGCCGCGTCCTTTTGGGATTGATATTTTGACTGAAACGGCGCGCCGGGGCATAGACGTCCGGCTGTTATTACCCGGTGTGAGTGATGTCCCGCTGGTTCGGCACGCTGGCCACGGCTGTTTCCGCGAGCTACTCGAAAACGGCGTTCGGATTTTTGAATACCAGAAAGCCGTCCTCCACGCCAAAACGATTGTGGCGGATGATTTTATTTCCGTGGTCGGGTCATCAAATCTGGATTCGAGGTCGCTGTTTTTCAATGCTGAATGTAGCTGGGCCATTCTGGACCGGACTGTCGCTCAGGCCATGGTGCTGGCCTTTGAAAATGACCTGAACTTTGCTCGCGAAATCAAACTTGACGACTGGAGGGCACGCACGCTGCTCCACAAAGTCGGCGATAAACTGGCGCACCAGCTCAGCCCGTTCCTCTAAGCTGGAGTG
This sequence comes from Acidobacteriota bacterium, assembly GCA_035335845.1. Taxonomy (GTDB): domain Bacteria; phylum Acidobacteriota; class Blastocatellia; order Chloracidobacteriales; family Chloracidobacteriaceae; genus JACQXX01. The sequence goes on from DAOQNB010000095.1 coordinate 9,925, forward strand.
TGGAGTGCTGCGGCTTGACGCCGCTTTCATTACGAGTCAAAACCGGATATAAAAGCTACGTCAAGCCGTAGCACTCCAAAAAAGGAAATGAGAACCATGAAACGCGAATTGGACCGACTGGAAGACGCCAAACAATCCGTCACAGGAAAAGCACCCTATCAGGTTTCGGCGACCTACACACTGCCACATCATATGGTGACCACCGCTTTTGAACTCGAAGGCTACCGGATTGTGCGCAATCTGGGTGTGGTGCGTGGGATTACCGTTCGTTCGCGATCAGTCATTGGTAGCATTGCCGCCGGCCTCCAGACCATTGTCGGAGGGAACATCACGGTCTATACCCGGCTGTGCGAAGAGACCCGCGCCGAAGCCTTTGACATTATGGTGTTGCATGCTTCTGAAATTGGGGCAAATGCCATCATCGGAATGCGCTATGACGCAACTGAAATTATGCAGGGTGTGACGGAAGTCCTGGCCTATGGCACGGCAGTGGTCGTCGAATCGCTCCACCGCGAAGAATCAGGTAACAAGGGATTGTTTACATAGGGCTGAGGGCTGGGGGCTGAAGAAAGCGGGCTGGGGCTGAAATATGATTATTCTTGAGTCCTCAGCCCCAAAAGCGTCAGGATAAGGATTTTAGCCAGGCACTGGCGTCGTTTCATAGCCGTGGTGCGAAGCCCACGGTTACGGCCAGAACGAGACCAAGGCCCTGCAAGTGCGTCGCGTTGAGAGCACCAACGGAAAAGATATGATTTTTTATATTCTGGCGTTTGTGGTCCCAAACCCTCAGCCGTCACCCCTGTTTGATAAGGTAACTTTTTGATAAATGGACCTGACGGGCAAATCACAATTGATCGTGGTCAACGAGATGAGAGACTCCAAATGATTCGTTTCCGTCATCACCCATTGATCTGGCAATTGCTTCACAAAATGCTCAACGTGACATTTT
>DAOQNB010000096.1:0-10858 GCA_035335845.1 Acidobacteriota bacterium
TTTCTTTCATCCCTCATCCCTCATCCCTTCGATGGCCCCAAGCCCCAAGCCCCAAATGGTATTATCGAGTCGGAAGTGGCGTGTCCTGGCGCATCAGGAGTGTCCAGACATCGCCAGTTGAAACCACGCATTGTGGATTCGTTGAAATTGAGCAGGCCGTGACGGGTGCCGTAATCGGCACGACATTTTCTTCAAAGGTTTGCTCTGATTGAGCCAGTTCAGTTTGGGGAAGCACATTTCCCTGGGGTTTCACCAGAAACTCCGCACTCATCGCAAAAACGGTAATCAGGGCCATCACGGTCAGTGCCCGTGGCGCCAGGGTCAGGATCGCTACGAAATCAAAAAAGGACTGGCTACGCTGGTTTTTGACTTCAGCAATCCGGGCGCGAAGCTGGCCATACTGAAGATTGAACGAATCAAGTTCCGGTGAGCCTTCCCGGAGCGCCTGCAACACCTCGGTGCTCACCCGGTCAAGGGCTTCATCAGACACGGTTGATTTTTTCTTTCGCCAAAACATAGATCACACCTCGTGGGTTGAGAGCCAACCCGTCACACAAAATCTTCGACCACCTTGCGCAAGGCAAGACGCGCCCGGTGGGCACGAACTTTCACATTGGACGCTGACCAGCCAGTCACATCAGCAATTTCAGTGATCGAAAGTCCTTCGACTTCGAGCAGTACCAGCACCATTTGATCTTTTGGATCGAGCCGGGCAAGCAGCTTTTTGGCCAGATCGTGCGAGATCAGGCGATGCTCCAGGTTGTGCTGGGAGGAATGCGGCTGATGAATGCGCTGATGGACAATGTCAGCCTCGTCTTCGGTGAGTTCCAGCAGGTTGCTTTCTGGTTTTCGCCGTGCAGACCGAAGCTGGTCATAGCAGACATTGGTGGCCACACGGGTCAGCCAGGCGGCAAAGGAACTCCCTTCCCGAACCGAATATTCCCCAAGCACAAAATAGAGCTTGGTGAAAATATCCTGCACCACATCTTCGATCCGCTCTGAGCGTTGAAAGAACTTTGCCGCCAGTTGGGCCATCCGGCGTTTATGCCGGTCAAACAGGACGCCAAAGGCACCGTCATCACCGTTGAGGACCGACTCAACCAGCGATTCATCGGGAACATGGTTTTCGGCGGGGTGCTCTGGGCTCACCTCGTCCCCCTGTGATTGGAGTTTGACCATTGGCATCGAGTTTTTGAACGATTCAGGAAAAGAAGGATCTGGTATTGAGTGCAAAGGGGTTAACGCTCCATCCAGCCGCGTGGTTACACGCTCAGCGGAAAAGGAAAAAGTTTCAGGGTGAAGCTTTCCCTTGCAAAAACAGAATAAAATCAGCAAAGTAGTTGAAATCAACAAGTTAGCTGGTTCGCAAATTTTTTGGAAATCAATTCCAACCGCTTCAGCTTACCTGTTTTAAATTCCAAGAAAGAAGCCCTTTTCAAAAAGTATGCAGGAATTTTTTCGGCTGTTAATCGGAACAGTCGCTTTGCGGCCCTATGTGTTTGTTTTTTTTGCCGCGTACCTGTTTTTGGCTATCACTTCAATGGGCTGGCGGCGAACAGCGGTCTTTACCGTGCTGGCCTACGTGATTGCCTTTGTCTGTGAATGGAGTTCGGTCCACAACGGGTTTCCCTTCGGGTTGTATTACTATATCGCAACCACAACCAACCAGGAGCTTTGGGTTGCGGGCGTGCCGTTTATGGATTCGCTTTCCTTTACCTTTCTCTCTTATGTCAGCTTTGAAATGGCGATTGTGCTCAGGTCAAGGCTGATTGTCCGCCCGTTTGATGTGCAGGTGGTGTTGACCAATCGTGTTCGCCGGTCCTGGTTCACCACGTTTGTGTCAGCACTGCTGATGATGTACCTCGACATTGTGATTGACCCGGTGGCGCTCCAGGGTGAGAAGTGGTTTTTGGGGAAAATTTACTATTATCCCTTTGGTGGCTCTTATTTCGGCGTCACGATTGCTAACTTTGCCGGCTGGTTTTTTGTGAATGCGGCTATCATCCGGGTTTATCTGATGATTGAGCGATGGCTGGAAACGTGGGACCGCCAGGGTGTCTGGTATTATCCATTCAAAGGCTTGAGCCCGGCGGGGCTTTATTTCGGCATCCTGATTTTTAACGTGTCAGTCACGTTCTGGATTGGCGAAATTACGATGGGTTGGGCGAGTTGCTTTATTTCGGCGACGTTGTTGTTCCTGCTGGTCAATCATATCAGCCAGCAACCACAACCGCCTGTCAAAACCGTGATTGAAGAACATCTTCGAGATTTTCCAGAGAGCCCATTGGTGCCGGTGTATCCACAAATTTTTGCCCGAGGTGAACTATGATCTGGCTGGTGACAATTGCCTTTATTGGTTTGATGTTTGGAGCGCTCATTTATGACTATCAGCGGAAACAGGCGCGTTCAATCGAAGAATATGAAACCGAAATCAAAGAAGGTGAAAACACCGGAACGTCACTGATGCGTGCCGGGTTACTCGAACTCGACAAACTCACCAAACCCAACCTTCAGGCAGCAATTGAATTTGCCAAAGATGCCGAAGAAGGCCAAACCGACAACCAGAAAGAAAGCGGCGAAGGCGCTGAGAAAAACAGCAAATAGCTTTTAAGGGAGTCGGATGGAAATATCATACCACCAGGGTTCAGGGTTCAGGGTTTAGGGTTCAGAGCAAGATAATCCAGCATGAGCCGTAGCTGCTGGTTCCCCAGTTCTCATCGTGAGGAGATCAGTCGCTTCATCGCCTCAAACCCTGAACTCGATTTCATTGGGATCTTATTTTCTTCCGGGTCCCTAAAAAGTACCGAACTCTTTTCACTCAACCGAAAGGATTTTTCTATGCCTGGGATATTTCGTCGTCAAGTTTTCAAAGCGTGGATGGGACTGCTGGTGATGTTGATGCAAGGTGTGGTGCCGGTCCTGGCCCAAACACCCCAACCAGCCAGCCAATCTACCCCGAGCACCGAATCACTGGCCCGGTATCTGCCGGACAATCAGCTTTTGTTTCTTGAGATTGAAAACATCCCAGGGATGGTGGATGAATTATTTAAGTCTGAGGGCATCCGCAAAGCCGTGACCAAACTTTCGGAAGGCAAAATCACCAGCCCCGCCCAAATTGAGGCTAAACTCCAGGAACTGGGATTTCCCGACAAGGCAACTTTGAGCCAGATTCAAATTGGATTTGGGTTGCGAATACCAGCAACCGATGTGTCAGGTTTGGCTCGTCGGCAGGCCAATACCGCATCAGCCGTACAGGTTTTGCGAAACCTCCATTCAGCCCAGGTTGTGTATCAAACCTCGCTCGGCAAAGGCAATTTTGCCAGTTCATTGAAACTTTTAGGTCCTGGCGGGGAAGAAGCGGTAGATTTTTTGGATGAGTCAATTGTGAACCTGCAAACGACACCCAGGAATGGGTATTTGCTTGGACCACTCAAAGTCACTCCACCCGGCGAGAACACCGCGCCGACCTATTCAATCAGCGCATTTCCAGCCGTTAAAGAGGGAAATGCTCAAACCGGAGATGATTGTTTTTATGTGGATGAGACTGGGGTGATTCGGCATTCGGGATCAGCCACCAAACCGGCAGGACCAGAAAGTGAACCCGTTGAATCAATTCCAAGCGTGCCCTCGCCATCACCGGAAATGGTTTTTTTGATCAAAGCTCCAACCGTTCAAGCCGCAACTCAGTGCATCACTGCCTTGATCAAGCTGGAAAATTATGGCCGTGCCGGAGAATCAAAAACCGAAGAAGTCGGAAAAAATCTGGTGACCCTTTTTCCCAATACCAGCCTCAAGCCGGAAGACGCGTTTGCCTACACGGTTCAACCCGATGGACTGGTGATGGTCAGTGCATTTGGACAGTTAAAACGCTTGCTTACAACCGGAAGCGAAGCTCCGAAATTATTTAATCTCAAGGATTTCCAGGTATCTCGTCAGGATATTGGTCCCGGGTGGCCAGCCCGGTTTTACCTCAATACCCGAGAAGTTGGCGGAATGTTTGAATACCTCATTCAAGCGATGAACAAGCAATCATCACCTGCCAGCCCCAATGAGAGCCTCATCAAAAATTTGCCAGCCTACCTGGGTCTGCCTTCAACCGGAGGGGTCGCGTTTAGCCTAAAAATAGCGGATGGAAAGTTTAGCCAGCGGTTTACAGCCCGTGTTGATCGCAAGGGGAAAGGGTTGTTCCCCGTTATGGTGGATATCCCCACTTTCAATCCAAAGCTGGCCGACTATGTACCCGCAGATACCCAGATTGTGTATGGATTTGGGGTGAATCTCCTCCGACTACACGACGAAAGCCTGACGATATTCAGAGAGCTTCCCAATACACCTGAAATCCCCAAACTTGATGTCCTGATCGGCCAGATTGAACAATTGTACGGCCTGAAATTGCGAGACGAGGTCCTGGCTGGATTGACTGGGGAATATCTCATCGCCACCAGCGTGGGCGATTTTTCCAAACTCGGGGAGAAACAGACGCCAACGGAAAGTGGATTTGCACTGGCTGTCGCCGGGGTGAAAGACCCAATACTCCTCCGAAAAAGTGCTGAAAAGATAGCCCAGGCAGTGACTCAATTGGCGCCAAAAGACAAATCAACCTCTCCAATCATGGAAAAATTTCAAGGAGTGGATTTATTTCATTTTGGCCAGGGAGCAACAGCAATCAGTGTGGCCTTTGTTGAAAGCGCCGTTGTGGCAGGCCGAAAAGAGGAGGTAAAACGGGCGCTTCAGGCTCAAAAAGAAGGTCTGGTTCTTGGCAAAACGGCTGAGTTTCAACGGGTGATGGCTGCCGTTCCGCCAAACACAATCTATGTAAATTATATGGTCGAGAAGCCCTTCCGCGATCTTCTCAAATTTTTGCAAACAACTGTGCCAGATGACTTTAAACCGCTCATGACTGAGTTGCTGTCTGAAGGCTTCACGCTGCAAACCATACAGCATGAAAATGGCCGGGTTTTGAGTGATTCAGGGCTGTCTTCTGGATATATAGGGATCATCGCGGCGGTTGCCATTCCAAACCTGCTGGCGGCTCGACGGGCAGCCAATACGGCATCGGCGATTCAGTCATTGCGCAATCTCCACTCAGCACAGGTGGTCTATCAGACATCGCTGGGAAAAGGAAATTTTGCCTCATCGCTGGCGGAACTCGGCCAGGCAGATTTCCTGGACAATACCATCCTCCAAATGCAGGAAATTCCGAAAAGTGGATATATTTTAGGCCCAATGAAGGTGACCCGAGGGTCGAAACGTATGGCCCCAACTTACTCGATTTATGCAATTCCAATTGTGAAGGAAGGAATTTCAAAAACCGGGAACGATTGTTTCTATGTTGACCACACGGGCATCATCCGACATTCAGGTGATCCAACTCAGATCCCCGATGCCAAAAGCCCGCCGATTGAGTAAGGAAACGTCAGTACCGCCTGCGTCAGCGGGTGGGTTTATTGATTCCCCAGCCCGCTTGTTGATGCGGATGGTACTGAATGAAATTCATTCCTTCGCTCTTTAAGCAATTTGCGGCTTCGCCAGACCGGCCATTCCTTCGGCATCGGCGGTGCCGGAAACTTCGGAAGTGAAAGAAAGCGACGGTTTTTGATCTGGTTCGTTGATTTCTTCGCGCATCCGGCGGTCATAGGCGGCTTTGACAAACGAAGCAAACAGCGGATGCGGCTCAAGCGGACGTGACTGGTATTCCGGGTGGAACTGACAGCCGATAAACCACGGATGGTCAGCACGTTCGATCATTTCAATAAAGCGGCCATCGGGTGATTTGCCGACAAACTTGAAGTTCTCGTCTGTTCCAAGTGCTTTTTCATATTCGACGTTGAATTCATAGCGATGCCGATGCCGCTCTTGAATGAGTTCTGAGCCGTAAATGGCGGCGACTTTGCTCCCGGTCTCAAGCTTGCACGGATAGGTGCCGAGGCGCATCGTGCCGCCCATTTCCTCAACGCCAATCAAATCGCGCAATTTGAAGAAAATCGGATTGGGTGATTCCTGATTAAACTCGGTGCTGTCCGCCTCTGGGAGATTGCACACGTTCCGGGCGTGTTCGATACAGGCGCATTGCATCCCAAGGCAGATTCCAAAAAACGGGGTTTTGGTCTTGCGGGCATATGAAATCGCCCGAATCATGCCGGAAATCCCACGTTTCCCAAACCCACCCGGTACCAAAATCGCATCCAGGTCACGCAATTTTTCCTCTGAGTTATCATTGGCGCGGAGGTCTTCGGCCTCAACCCACTGGATATTGACTCGCAGCCGGTTGGCCACGCCGCCGTGAATCAGGGCTTCGGTCAAGCTCTTGTAGGAATCGCCCAGACCGACATATTTTCCAACGATACCAATCGTGACACTGTCATCCGGATGTTTGAGAATATTGACCAGTTTTTGCCATCGGCGGAGGTCCGGCTCGCGTTTTTCAAGGCCCAGTCGTTCCACAATCAACTCATCGAGCCCTTCGCGGGCGAAATAGAGTGGGACTTCATAGACCGAGGCGACGTCCATCGCGGGCACGACGGCGTCTTCCGACACATTGCAAAACAATGCGATTTTTTCACGCATATCACGCGGCAGTTCGCGATCTGTCCGACACAGCAAAATATCAGGCTGGATTCCGATTTCGAGCAATTCTTTGACTGAATGCTGGGTCGGTTTGCTTTTTAATTCGCCGGCGCTGGCAATAAAGGGCACCAGGGTCACGTGGACAAAAATCGCATTGTTGCGACCAACCTGCTGCCGTAACTGGCGGGTGGCTTCCAGAAACGGAAGGGATTCAATATCGCCCACCGTGCCGCCAATTTCGACAATCGTCACATCCACATCTTTTGAAACAGCGAGAATGGCATCTTTAATCTCATTGGTGATGTGCGGAATGACCTGCACGGTTTTTCCCAGAAAATCGCCACGCCGTTCTTTTTCAATGACCGAAAGGTACACGCGCCCGGTGGTCCAGTTGTTGGCCCGCGTCATCTGAGCTGAGGTAAACCGTTCATAATGACCAAGATCCAGGTCAGTTTCGGCGCCATCACGGGTCACAAAGACCTCACCGTGTTGATACGGCGACATCGTTCCAGGGTCAACATTGATATATGGATCAAATTTCTGTTGTGTTACCCGCAGACCACGGGCTTCGAGCAAGCACCCAATGGATGATGCAGCAATGCCTTTGCCAAGCGATGAAACCACACCACCCGTGACAAAAATATACTTCGACACACAAACCTCCAATCAGAAAACAAAATGACAAGATGCCAAAATACTCCAGGAATCCACAGGTGCATCGTACCTGGCAGTATTTTGTTCAATCAGGTTATTGAATTTAAAAGGGCTCGCACGCGGTCAGCATCTTCGGGCGTATCAACGCCGGGCGACGCGTGGGAAACTTTCACAACTTTGATGCGGTGACCGTGATAGAGCGCCCGCAATTGTTCGAGTGATTCAAGTTGCTCTAAAAAACACGGCGACAACGATGCAAAGTGGAGCAAAAATTCACGCCGGTAGACATAGAGTCCCGTGTGCTTAAACCAGACATCAGCGGGATGAGCCGAGGTGGCATCTGGCGGGGTTACCGATTCGCTCAGTGGATTGGGCAGCCGGAGCGCCGGAATGACCGACCGTGAAAAATACAGGGCAAATCCCTGCTGATTGCACACAACCTTGACGATGTTTGGATTGATAATGTCTTCGCCCTGGGTGAGCGGCTCGCATGTGGTGGCCATCTCAAGGGTTGGATCGTCCAGGAGTGGCTGAACCGCAGCGTCAATCGTCGCCGGCGACATCAGTGGTTCATCACCCTGGACGTTGACGATGATGGATTCCGAAAGCCCAGCCGCCACTTCGGCCAGCCGATCAGTGCCAGTTGGATGATCAGGTCGAGTCAGAACGACTTCACCGCCAAAATTTAGTACGGCGGTCTGAATGCGTTCGTCGTCAGTTGCCACCAGCACCCGGCTGACGGTTTGCGCCTGCTGGGCCTGTTCGTATACCCGTTGCACCATGGGTTTGCCGCACAAATCCACCAGCGGCTTTCCGGGAAAGCGTGACGAGGCATATCGAGCAGGCAGAATGGCAACAACTGAGTGGGCGTGTTGTTTTGGAGTTGAGAAGCGATTGGATTTCACGGGATGCCACCTTAGCCCAGACTCTTTGCGCTTGGCAAGTGGCCATAGACCCATTTCATGGGCTTCCCGTTCTGTCGTTGAAGGCTTATACTTTCTGCCCTTTCATTTTTTCCGCTTTTCGATCAACACAACATTATCCACACCAATTCGGGAGAATCAGTGCCATGTATCCCTTTCGCAGACCGGGAGGATTTTTTGAAATTGCGCCGTACCGTGACATTTTTGACGGCAGTGAACTTGGACAGGAACGCATGCGGCTCTGGAAAACCTATTTGCACGAAGGTCGCGGCTTTTTGGAGATTTTGCACCTCTGGGCTGAATATCCAACGTTTCGCGCGCTGGTGGACCAGGTCCGCACCAATAACCGGCTGCAGGCAATCTCAGTGGCCTGGAATGACTGGGCTTCTGATCACGAAGACGATGCCCGATCATTTATTACCGCCCAGTCCACTCACGTCTGGACCACACTGGATTCAACCGCCAAAGCGACGTTTCTGGCCATTACCCACGCCTTGATGCGCGAAGGTCTGATGGATCAGGTACTGTTTGTGACTGAAATTCGCGGAAAATTGTCCGGGATTGGAACCACGTTTCGCCTGTATTGTTTTTTGCAGTCAACGGCACCAGCTCGAATCCAATCCGTTTTTGGCAAGTCCTGCAAAGGCGTGAACTATTTTTATGAACCGTTGCACCCGATTTGCTACCGCCAGTCCCAGAGTGCGCCCAGTTTTGAAATTTCAACCCGTGAACACCAGACAACGCTCAAACGCAAAGATGGAACCGTCAAAGGCTGGGAATCAGACATTGTGATTGACTATCGGGAGGTCGAATTTACCCATCTGTCCCCCGATAATTTTGACATTACGGCCTTAAGCGGCAGCCATAGCCATTTTCAGTTGCACGAAATTCGCTTTGGTGGCGAAGTACCGGGGCTGAACCAGTTTCGGCCACAGATGCTCGAAGCGCTGGAAGCCCAACCTGAAGGTCCCGTGGCCCGTCCTGAACCATTGCCGTCATTTTATGATGTTGGAATTGACCCGTCTTCGGTTGCTGTGGCTGAACCTGAAGCTCCGCAATCTGAAGAACCAAAAGACATTCTGGATCAGATTGATTGAAAAACCAGGGCTGAAAACTTTGGGCTGAAGACATCGGGCTTAGGGCTGAAGACATTGGGCTCAGGGTGTTGAACCCGTTTTCTTCAGCCCCGAGCTTGCGAGTCTTCAGCCCCAAGCCCTCAGCCCCAGGATTTTTCAGCCCACGGTCTCTTAAAAACAAAAAAAGGCGTGAAGCCATATCCCCAAAGCTTCACGCCGTTTATAGTTTCCAAAGGCTCTTGAGAGAGAATCCAAGGAAAGACAAATCGAAAAATATTGTGGAGTGGAGGTGTGGCTGTCAGTGTTTAGCCTGTCCCATTCCGCCTTAGAAGGAACTTACCGAGGACCACACCTGACTCCACGGTTAAAATCGGCGGCGATTGTCGCGGCGATAGTAATCATCATCGCGGTCACAATGTTGGTCACGACCACGGTTCCAATCCCGGCCACGGCCATTGTTGCTGTTGCGGTAGTAATCATCATTGCGACGATTGTTGTTGCCATATCGCCAGTCATTGAGAACGCTGCGCGGGTTCTGGTAGCCATTTTCATAGCCCTGTTTGTACCCTTCGCGGAATCCTTTTTTGTAGTTATCGTCGTGCACCCACTGTGGTTTGAAGCCGTTCAGCGCATAGTCATAGGTTTCGTCTGAATAATCGTATCGGTTGCCCTGAACGCGATCCTGAGCACCTTCACGGGTACCAAGCTGATAGCCTTTTTCGCGTCCTTGCTGACGAACCCATGACTCAGAAGGGCGGTAATTGTCATCTTCATAGCGCCAGTTTTGTGCGTTGGCAGGGAGTGAAGCGAAGAAAAATGCTACGAATAATACCCCTCCGGCGAATACTGGTGTTTTCAATAATTGAATCAAATGTTTCATTGTGATGCCTCCAAATTGTTGATCTCTTGTGTTCAGTGCTTTGCCTGCGGGTTGGATTGGTCCAACTCTGATCACCCACGTGTAATGTGTTTTGCCCTTCTCTATGTCAATCGGTGTGCCACAGTTTCCAGATCGCTGCAAAGTTGTGTGAACTAACTGGAAAGAAACAATTTGTGCCTGAAATTCGATGCCTGGAAAATACCGATGAAATTTCCGGTTCATACCATTTCGACCGAATGGGTAGCATTTGCTGAACCATATGGTGTAGCTTGTTTTTGGTTGCCTGAACCGAAAAAAATAATTTCAGTATTTTTAGAAAACCTGGAAATGTATGGAAATCAAAAACTTACAGACACTTCGCCATTTTTCGGCAGAGAAAATGCAGAAAATCAATTTGTTTGAAACCCGGAATTTTTTTGCCGATATTTACTGCCTTGAACCTGGCCAGGCCCAAAAAGCGCACGCCCATGCAGGTGCGGACAAAATTTATGCCGTGATGGAAGGAAAAGTGGTGGCCCTCATTGGCGAGGAAGAACAGGAACTTTCAGCCAACGACGCTGTCCTGGCACCCGCTGACGTGATTCACGGTATTCGGAATGCGTCTTCGGAACGTGCCGTGGTATTTGTCTTTATGTCGCCAAACCCAAACCAGGCGAAAGAAAACCAATGAAGAATGAAGAATTGAGAATGAAGAATTGAGAATGAAGAATGAAGAATTGAGAATGAAGAATGAAGAGAAAATTGGTGCCTGGTGCTTG
>DAOQNB010000097.1:0-10794 GCA_035335845.1 Acidobacteriota bacterium
CTTCATTCTTCATTCTTCATTCTTCATTCTCAATTCTTCATTCTTCATTCTTCAGGAACCATTTTCTTTCCATCGCGTCAACAGCCCCGAAATGAAATCTTTTAGAGCGCGTCAGTTCTTGAATCCATTCACATCGGGGAGAAAATCCAATGTCTGCACAGGCTGCTTTTCGTCGCACAGCACCCGTCGGGTTTGCCGGTCGCAACCGACTTTTTATCCTTGGACTTATCTTATTTGGAACACTGGGACTCTGGTTTTTTAACAACACGTCGCAGGCAGATGCCCCAGCCAGGCTGTCAGCCGTTTTTCGACCGGGAACACTCGAAGTCACTATCCCCTACCTGACCAGTCAAAAACTTGGACGTGGCACACTCAACATAGAAATTCTCGGCCCAGACAACAAAGTGATTGCCAGTCATTCCGAAAGCGATCAATTGAACGCCGGTGAACAGGGTGTCTGGAAAGCCAAACTCGCAATTCCAGCCACGCTCCAGCGGGAAGACATCGTCTGGCATCGCCTCCAGTATCGGTTTTCAAGTCCTCAGTCTACCGCTGATGCCGAACCTGCTGGAATTCATGCGATTTCATCCATTTTGCGCTTCCCGGTGGTCAGGGTGCTGGGTCAACAACAGTATGGCGTTGGGAGTCCCTCCGCTGTCCGACTGGTGGCCGTTGACGGGTTCGATGGCTCGCCGCTGACCCAGGGCACGTTGGAACTGGCGCTCAAAACTGAAAAAACCGAATTTCAGCTTGGCAAAGCCGATCTCGACACCCACGGAACAGTGAATCTGCCGCTCAATTTCCCAGCCGAGACCGTCGGCAAAGCCAGTCTGAAAATTAACGTAGATACACCGGTTGGTACGCAAGAACTCGTGCAACCAATCACGCTCGTTCGCCGCGAAAGCATTCTGATTACAACCGATAAGCCGATGTATCAGCCCGGCCAGATGATCCACCTCCGCGCCCTGGCGCTTGACCGGTTTACTCGTGCCGCTGCCAACAATCGTCAGTCAATCATTGAAATTGAAGACGCCAAAGGCAACAAAGTCTTCAAACGCCGCACGCAAACTGATGCCTTTGGTGTCGCCTTTGCCGATTTTCAACTGGCGGATGAAGTCAATATGGGGGCGTATAAACTCCGGGTGATTTTGGGTGCGGAAAACGACCCGAACAGCGTCACCCAGGAACGAACCGTCACGGTTGATCGCTATGTGCTGCCCAAATTTAAAATCGAAGTCAACTTTGATGGCGATGCCCAGGGTCAGAAACGGCGCTATTATGCTCCCGGCGAGACGGTTGCTGGTACAATCACTGCCAAATATTTGTTTGGCAAACCGGTTTCAAATGGCAAAGTAACACTCAAACTTTCCACGTTTGACGTGTCGGCGGTGGAACTTGGCAACCTTGAACTCCAGACCGATGCCGACGGGAAAGCCCATTTCAGCAGCCAGCTACCTTCCAGTTTTGCCGGAAGCAGTTTTACCCAGGGGAGCGCCCCCGTGGCCTGTGAAATTTCGGTCACCGACACCGCCAATCACACCGAATCAAAAAGCGAACAGTTACTGGTTTCGTCCAATCCGATTTTGATACTGGCCGTCCCGGAAAGCGGCAAACTGGTGCCAAATCTGGAAAACAAGGTCTACATTTTGACGTCTTCCCCCGATGGCGTGCCGGTTTCAGCCACGGTGACGGCCAAAGGACTCACACCGGGTGTCATTCAGACCGACGCCAATGGGTTTGCCGTGGCCACCGTTTCGGCCAAAGCCCAGGCCGTTGAACTTGCACTGGAAGCCCGTGACGCCGGCGGCAAAACCGGGAAAGCCACGCTTTCGCTGTCACCTGAAACGCTGACCGAAGATAGCCTGATTTTGCGCACGGACCGCACGACCTACAAAGTCGGTGAAACCGTGGCGATTAGCGGGATTTCCACCAAACAAAAAGGCTCGCTCTATCTCGACATTATCAAAGACCGCCAGACAGTGCTCACCACGGCACTTGAATTTGAAAATGGCAAAGTAGAATTTCCACTTGATTTGTCAGCCAATTTGTTTGGAACGCTGGAGTTACGGGCGTACACCTTTGGCCGTAATGCTGACCCGATCAGTGACCGGAAGCTGATTTTCGTAGATCCGGCTGATGACCTGAAAGTAGCGGTTTCGACACCAAAAGAAAGCTTTAAACCCGGCGAAAGCGCCGTGCTCAACTTCACCGTGACCGATGCCGCTGGTCGTCCGAAACGGGCGGTCATTGGTGTTGAAATCGTGGACGAAGCCGTGTTTGCGCTCTCGGAAAAACAGCCCGGTTTTGAGAAGATTTTCTTCTATCTCGAACAGGAACTGCTCAAACCGCGCTATGAAATCCATAGCTTTTCGAGCGATGAAATTGTTCCAGCCAGCCTGACCGAACCTGTCCAGATGGTGCGGCGCGAAACAGCGGCCAAAGTGCTGCTGGCCGCTGCGACCGAAATCAATCCGTACACGGTCAAAACCGATGCCGGGCGTGATTTCCTGTCGGCCAAACAAAACGAATATGCGTCAAGTTACTATCAGATCAACTATGCGCAGTCCACAAAACTGGTTGAAGGGCTCAACCGTTACTTTGCCGAACAACATATCACCCGGTTTGAACTCCCCGGCGATTTACCGAAAGCTGTCAAAGCCCGGTACGTGAAGCAAAGCGATTTACTCGACCCGTGGGGCAAGCCATACCAGTTTGGAAATCAATATTCATACAATTACGGCGCGCAACGTTACAGTTACGGCTATGTCCAGAGCTTTGGCCACGATGGAGTACAGGGTGGGCCAACCGATTTTTCCCTGCTGTATTATCTCACTCGTCCAGCGTCAGAACTCAAAACCGGTGACGGGTTTAACGGCAAAGTCAAAATTGAGACCAATGCCAATTTGCGCAATGGCGAATCGTTTGTGGTTGGCAAAGTTACCGAACCCAATAGCAACAGTATTGCCCAGGCTTCGGTCATCATTTCCCGGCTCAACAACAAAGGCCAGGCCAAACAAATCATCCGCTCGATGGCCACTGATTCAAGTGGAACATTCACCGTGTATAATCTTCCGGCGGGAACGTATCGGATTGAAGTTCGCTGCGCCGGATATCTTGGCACGGCAACCACGTTTACGCTGACCAACCAGCAACAGGCCGCGATTGAAGCCCGGCTGGCAGATGACACGACTTCCCCGCTCCAAATCAGCCTGAACTATCCGTATGGCGGCGGAACGACTGAAGTCGTAACTGTTGCCCGTGATCGCTTCCCACAAAAAAACAAAGTCATGCGCCGGGCAAAAGCCGGAATGGAAGGCCAGCTTGCTGATGCCGTCGGTGGCGCCCGCCCACCAATGCCCGCCGCTGCCGCTCAACCCGCCAATGAAGCGCTTTTCAAAGCTGACGGCCCGGCAGATGCCAAGAAAGAGGCCCGCTTCCGTGAGGACGAACGAGCCAGCAAAGATTTGGATGATGGCATCGCGGCTGGGGAATCTGGAGGTGGCAGCGGTGAAGAACCTCGCGTCCGGTCATACTTCCCGGAAACGCTCTATACCAACCCGAGTTTGATCACCGACGCCAATGGACAGGCCCAGTTGACAGTTCCAATGGCAGACTCGATCACGACGTGGCGGGTGACTATGACGGCTTCGACCCAGCGCGGACAGCTTGGCTCGGGAACGGGTGGCGTGCGGGTGTTTCAAGACTTCTTTGTTGACCTCGATTTGCCGGTTTCACTGACCCAGGATGACATCGTGTCAGTGCCGGTGGCGGTGTATAACTACCTTCCGACGGCCCAGCAAATCGAACTCAAATTGAAAGAAGACGCCTGGTTTGTTCTGGTTGACGATACGCCAGTGAAAACCCTGACCGTTGGTCCAAATGAAGTCACCGCTGTCTACTATCGGGTCCAGGCCAAAAAGATCGGCAACCAGCCGCTGATGGTGACGGCGTACCTGCGCGGAAATACCAGTTCGCCAGGCGATGCCGTATCGCGCACCGTCGAAGTCATTCCAAACGGTGAAATGCAGGCGCTGGTCGTCAATGACCGCCTCGAAGGCAATAAACAGCACACGTTGACGATTCCGGTTGGCGCAATTGATGATGCCAGCAAACTCATGGTGAAAATTTATCCGGGGCCACTTTCGCAGGTCGTCGAAGGACTCGACAGCTTGCTCCGCATGCCCGGCGGGTGCTTTGAACAAACATCCTCCACAACCTATCCAAACGTGCTGGTGATGGATTATCTGAAAACCACGAAGAAAATCGCGCCTGAAATCCAGGTCAAAGCCGAAGGCTTTATTTCCCTGGGCTATCAGCGGTTGGTGACGTTTGAAGTCAATGGCGGTGGGTTTTCATGGTTTGGCGAAGCGCCGGCCAACAAGATTTTGACTTCCTACGGGTTGATGGAATTTTACGACATGTCGAAAGTTCACGAAGTTGACCCGCGTTTGATTTCACGAACGCAACAGTGGCTGGCTTCGCAACAGCAACCCGATGGCAGTTTCAAACCGGACACGTCGTTTATCAACGAAGGTGCGACCAATCAATTCAACACGGATGTGGTGCGCATTACGGCCTATATCGGATGGGCGCTGGCTTACACCGGATATCAGGGAGAGGCGATTGATAAAGCCAAACGCTATGTCGAAAGCCACACAACGGGCAAGGAAGACGCCTATACCGAAGCCGTGATTGCCAACTTCGCTGCCGATTACAAAGCCGACAAAACCTGGGCAGATCGAACGGTTGGAAATCTGGTCGAATCGGCCACCCAACAAAATGACATGATGTTTTGGGAAGTCGGCGGAAAAACTCCGACCTACGCCAGCGGAGACAATGCCGCGATTGAAACCACCGCGCTGGCAACGCAAGCCGTCATCAAGTGGGGACGCGCCAGTGATGTCGCCCGCAAAGCCCTGGCCTATTTGACGAGCAAGAAAGATTCATTCGGCAACTGGCAATCCACCCAGGCCACGATTTTGTCGCTCAAGGCATTTTTGCTGGCCCAAAAAGCAGCATCTTCGGGTGACACTCGCGGAACGGTCGAAGTTGTGGTCAATGGTCAGCCGGTGCATCGCTTCACGATTGACGCCGACAACCAGGACCTGATGCAGCAGGTTGACCTCAAACGCTGGACGCAAACCTCCGGGGCACATCAGGTTGACCTGCGGTTTAGTGGTCAGGGGAGTCTACTCTATCAAATCGTCGGACGGTATTACATGCCGTGGGCAGCGAGAAAAACCAGCGACGGCGCCGGTGCCGAACCGCTCAGCATCAAGGTTGACTATGACCGCACGCGACTGGCACAAGACGACATCGCCACCGCGAAAGTAACGGTTCGTAACAATCAGAATTTGAATGCCGAACTGGTAATGGTGGATTTGGGGATTCCTCCTGGATTTGAACCGCTGGCCGAAGACCTCCAGGAACTGATGGGCATGAACGCCGGTCAACAAGGCGGCCACGTTACGAAGTTCACGATTACCGGCAAACAGGTTATTTTGTACTTCGACGCCTTCAAAGCCCGGCAAACGGTGAGTTTCAATTTCAGATTGAAAGCGAAGTATCCGCTCAAAGCCAAGACCGTTTCGTCGCGAGTGTATGAATATTACAACCCGCAGAAAGGCGGAAACGCCGTGCCGGTTGAAATGGTGGTGACTTCAAAGTAAGACAGCGGGCTGAGAAAACCAGGGCTGAGGGTTGAGGGCTAGGGGCTGAAGACATCGGGCTGAAGAAATTGGGCTCAGGGTATTAAACCCGGTTTCTTCCGCCCCGAGCTTGCGAGTCTTCCACCCTCAGCCCCGAGCTTGCGAGTCTTCCGCCCTGACTTTGCCATTTGCCTTTCCAGCCACTTCACTCTTCACTTTTGAACTCGCTGGTTTGGCAAATGGCATTATTCTTGTGTAACAACCGTGGGCTTCGCACCACGGTAAGTTGTTCAAGAGCCGTGATGCGAAGCCCACGGTGAACAGAACCAACAAATTTCAAGCAGGCCAGGTCAACCAACCAGCTATCCGAATGGTTATTCTTTGGATTCAAGCCCTACCTTTGGCACATTTATTGCCGAGGGTTTATTTCAAAAGTTCATTTACTTTTGAAATTAAATTCGGAGGAATTTCTTGATTTATGGGAGATTCATTTGATTATCTCATTCGCGAACGAGTGTTGTGTGGGATTGCAGCCAACGAACGATTTGTGGTGAAAGCGTTTTCCGGAGGTGGTGGTGGAAGTACCCGACGGGGTGTTCCTGATCCAACACTTGTCAATAACCCGACCATGGCATCACATAAACGTGGAGCCGACCCACTTCGCCCACGAGGTGGACCACTTCCAGCCGGAGTCTATACGATGATGTTACCAACCAGACACCCACACCTCGGGTTGAGTGTTTATTTAGCGCCTTCACCTCAAAATCAAATGTTTCATCGGGATGGTTTTTTTATTCATGGGCGTGGTCCACAAGGAAGTGATGGATGTATTGTTCCTGATGATCCACAGGAATTTCATCGCCTGATGAACGCCATCTCACGAGCAGGCGGCGGAATTCTCCGTGTATTCCTCCAATATTAATAAAAACCAAATGTACCTGAACATCAGAAGAGGACTGTGATGAAACACTGCGTACTCATCGTCTTTCTGGGATTGTTTTTTGGGGGGTGTCATTCTACACAACCAGGTGCGCCCCAATCACCCAGGGACTTAGAAACGAATTCCTTGGTTTTGAAAGAAATTGCCCATTCATCCGCACCCTTAGGGGTTTTCAATTGTCTGGCGGTTTCTCCTGATAACCAATTTGTGATAGCCGCCGGAGAAAATCCAGTCGTTTACGGGTGGGAACTTGCCAGAGGGATTGAAGTTCCTGCCGGAACCTTCTCTGGACACCATCAAGCAATCACATCACTGGCGTTTTCATCCGATGGGAGTCGGATTGTCTCGGCCAGTTCAGATGGGCAGGTGATTGTTTGGGAGACAAAAACCAAAAAGGAACTGGGTTCATTTTCTATTTCTCCTCTGGGAATCACACCAACCGAAAAAAATACGCTTGAAGCAAATGGAAGCCTTGAGGTGACCAGTCTTCAACTGGCTGAAAAAAATACGGTTGTCCTGGCAGCAACCGCTGATGGGATACTCCATCGCTGGAATCTGCTCAACCTGAACCACCAAAAACGATCTTTTCGTGTCGCGGATGAGCAGGTAGTGATGATTTTGGGTCCAAATAACTTCATTTTTTCGGGCAGGGAAAATGAAATCGTGGTTTATGACCACGTAACTGGTCAGCAGCTTTATGCTATTCACCATCCGTTCGGTGGTGTCAATCACATCGCTTTTTCCAAAGATGGTGCCCAATTTTGTGTGGCAAGCGGAGGTCGGCCTGATTCTGATTTGAGTGAACTCTCACTTTGGGAAACAAAAACAGGACGATCAATCCGCACATTCTCCCAAAAACAAAATCCATTTCTTCTGTCAGCGTTCTGTCCCAATAATCAATATGTACTCTCGGCTGATTTGATCCACCAGCCAGTCAGCGGAATCATCCGACTTTGGGAGACTTCAACTGGCAAACAACTCACTCAAGTTCAGGCAGATTCTCAGGAAGTTCGTGCATGTGTAATTTTAAACAATGGAACACACATTGTTACGGCTGGAGTTGATGGCATCGTTAGACTTTGGACTGTGCAAATTCCTGGGTGATCTTTGATCTTTGATCGAAAGTTGTTTGAAATGAGTCACCTACAGGTTGAACTCTGTACTTCTTGGCATTCCTTCCGGAGTGCCGAACCCACCTCGATAAGTACCTTGTCAAAAGGTTCCTGAGATCTTACATTTTGGCAGTGTTTGGTTTTTTCGTGTATTTCGTGGTTCAAAATGTCTGGAGATTTTCGGCAAGGTACTTACCTGAACGGCTCAAAACCTGGAACTGAAGATTGCCCAATCTTCGTCAGTCCACTTTCTTCAACCCACAGAATAAGGTATCCTCAAGTTACCCTTCACTTCACTCCTGCAATTGTTGAGCCCCTTCCGGTTTCTTTTGATTCCATACTCTCCAGGTCTGGCAAAATTATCAATGCAGCATTGGTTTTTCCTGAGGATAGTACTTTTGGTGCTGGCCATTATCAGTGGTGGGCGGTTGGTGGTGTGTGGTGCCGAAAAAGCAGCGACGACTCCCTCTCAAACCAATGAAATCTATCCAGAGGGGCGCCCAACCTTTCAACTGTTTAATGACCATAATGGGCTGCCTCAAAACACGGTTACCTCAATTGCAAAAGACCAGAATGGATATTTGTGGATTGGCACCCAGGACGGAGCCGCAGTTTACAACGGCAGAAACTGGCGGCTGGTCAATATGCCCAACAAATCGGAATCCAATTACATCAATTGTATTCTCACAGCCAGCGATGGGAGTCACTGGTTTGGAACTGATGCCGGACTGATCCACCTCACCCGAAATAACACCTGGGCAATCTATCAGCCTCAGAATTCAAGTCTGCCAAACCTGGTCATCAGTTGTCTGGGAGAAACAGTCGAAAATGGTCATTCAACAATTTGGGTCGGCACCCTTGGGGGAGGACTGGCCCAGGTCAGCTTTCCCAATCCAAATTCACCCCAGTGGAATCTCCTGAACACGCAACATCCAGGTTTTTTGAGTAATTCCGTGACGGCAGTGTGGGTTGACACAGCTCAGGCTCACGGAACCAGCGTCTGGGTAGGCTGCCAGGATGGAAAACTGGTCCATTTTGTCAATGGTCATCCAGAATCAGTATTACTCAAAAGTTCACGGGAACCAGAAATCTCAATCAGTTCCGTACTTGGCAGGTACCGGAACAATCAGTTTGTGCTCTCGGTTGGAACTGAACAAACCGGAGTCATCCAACTCACCCAGGATCTGTCTCAGTCCCAAACAGCGTTCCAAATAACCCGGTGGAATTCGCATAATTCCGATCTGCCTGGCGATAAAGTTCTGTCTCTGAGTGAACTGCAGTTACAGAATGAGAACTGGTTGCTGGTTGGAACGAAAGATGGGTTGTGCCAGATTGGGGAAACCAGCGTCAGATCGTTCACCACATCCAATTCTGATATTCTCCACAATAATGTACGCTGCTTGCTGGTGGATACGGCACAACCGCAACCACTGGTCTGGATTGGGAATGACCGTGGTCTGGTCAGATATCTGGCCGGTGGATGGACCACGATTGACCAACGCAATTCCGGAATCGTCAATACGGATGTATATGCCTTTCTTGAAACCGGCCCGCCAGAAAAACCAACCCTCTGGTTTGGAACACCGGATGGCCTGTCTACGGTTTGCGCCGGCCAATGGACCACATTTACCACCGCAAATTCAAAGTTGCCCAATGATGGAGTGAATTGTTTTCTCGAAACGGTTGACCTCAACGCCCAATCCAAAATTTGGATTGCCACCGAAGGCGGGCTGGCGACTATTGCCCAGGGTCGGTGGGAAGTCTTTACCACTCAAAACTCCGGGTTGCCACATAACCGGGTGTATGCCCTTCTGGAAACTATCGAAGACGGACAGTCAACGGTGTGGGTGGGAACCAGAGGTGGCGGGCTGGCAAAGTTCAAAAATGGTCAATGGACCACCTATACCACTCAAAATTCAGGCTTGAGTAACAATGACATTTATATCCTGACAGCCACCAACGTAGAAGGAAAATCAACGCTGTGGATTGGAACCAGGCTTGGTGGCTTGTGCAGTTTGAGCAAAAACCAGTGGACCACCTACACGCCTCAAAACTCATTGCTCCCCAACGGCTGGATCAACTGCCTGCGCCAGAGCACCCTCAACGGAAAACCAGTGCTCTGGGTTGGAACCGACAATGGCGCCGTTTGTTTTGACCTGACCAACCCACAGCTTCCATGGCTGGTGCTCGGTGAAGAGACCAAACCGGCTCTCCCCAATGGCATGATTTTACAGATTACCGAGGATTTCCAGCACCGGCTGTACTTTTACACCAACAAAGGCATCGCACAGCTCACCGTTCCTCCACCTGAGCTCACCGATCACCAACATCTGATGATTCATACCTTTACCACTGCCGATGGTTTACCAACCAATGGGTTTAATCAATGGGGTGGGATGACCGACCGCCGGGGATTTATTTGGGCAGGCTCGGTTGAAGGCATTTCAGTTTACAACCCTGATTTTCGAACCCGAAACATGCTCACCCCACCACTGCATCTGGAGCATTTCACCATTGAAAACTACCCGTCCCCCCAATGGGATCAACCACGGGTTGAATTGAGCCATGATCAAAACAATCTAACATTTGAAGTTGCACTGCTCAGTTTTTACAACGAATCACAAATCCGGTATCAGTTTTTCCTGGATGGATTTCACCGGAACCCAACTCCCTGGGTCAACGACAATAAACAGGTTTTTACCAATTTACCGCCTGGCAATTACACCTTTTCAGCCCGTGGGATGGATGCCAACGGAAATATGTCACATCCAATCTTGCTGAAGTTTCGGATTGAACGGCCTCCCTGGTCTTCGTGGTGGGCCATGATCGGGTATATTTCCCTGAGCGGGGGACTGATTTACTATTTAGTTGGGCTGCGGACCAGGGCCTTGAGATACTACAATCGTAAACTGGAGTTCAAGGTTCGACAACGCACGGCACTGCTTGAACAATCACAGCTCCTGCTTAAACACAATGCCGACGAACTGGCTGAAGCCGTTCAACAATTACAAACCTCTGAGCAGCAAGCCCGCCAGGCCAAAGTAGAATCAGAGAAAGCCAATCAGGCCAAAAGCGAATTTCTGGCCAATATGAG
>DAOQNB010000098.1:0-10793 GCA_035335845.1 Acidobacteriota bacterium
GGTATTTCCTATGACCACATCACCTGTTCGAGTCCGCTTTGCCCCTTCGCCGACTGGATATCTCCACATTGGTGGAGCGCGAACGGCACTCTTTAACTGGCTCTTTGCCCGCAAATTTGGCGGGACGTTTATTTTGCGAATCGAAGACACCGATCTCGAACGATCAACCCCAGACGCCATCGAAGCCATTTTTGATGGGTTAAACTGGCTGGGGCTGCAGTGGGATGAAGGTCCGTTCTACCAGACGCAAAGCCTTGAGAATCATCGCGTAGCGGCTCAAGCCCTGGTGGCGTCCGGGCATGCCTATAAATCCTATGAAACCAAAGATGAACTCGACGCCATGCGCAAGGCCGCCGAAGAAGCCAAAGTCGCGTTTAAATACAACGGTGCCCACCGCGAACTGACCCCCGAGCAACAGGCCGCCTTTGAAGCCGAAGGCCGCCCGTTTGTGATTCGGTTCAAAGTCCCGCAGGATGGCGGCGCCGTGGCATTTGAAGACCTTGTCTACGGTGTGCAGGAGAAACATCATGCTGACATTGAAGACTTTGTGATTATGCGGTCGGATGGAACACCGCTCTACCTGCTCAGCAATATGGTGGATGATGCTGACCAGGGCGTGACGCATGTCATTCGCGGTCAGGATGGGTTGTCAAATACTCCGAAACAGGTGTTGCTCTATCAGGCACTTGGAAAACCAGTGCCGAAATTTGCCCACCTGCCGCTGATTTTGGATCCAAAGCGAGCCAAAATCGGGAAGCGCAAACACGGCAACGTGGTAACCGTGCGCTATTACCAGGAACGCGGGTTCATTCCAGATGCCTTTTTGAATTTTCTGGCGCTCCTGGGCTGGTCAACCGGTGATGACCGCGAAATTCTGTCGCTCGATGACATGCGCGAGATGTTTACCTTTGAACGCGTTAGCCATACCAATGCCGTGTTTAACCTCAATACCACCGATCCACGGATTGGCACCGATCCGAAAGCCCTGTGGATGAATGCCGAGTACATCAAAACCTGGCCGTTGGAAAAACTGCTTCCGCTGGTGCGTGAACAGCTTGAAAAAGCCGGGTTGTGGCAAGAGAGCTATGCCGGAGACCAGGCGGAATGGTTTGCCAAAACGGTTGACTTGCTGCGGGCGCGTTTCCGGGTGCTGACCGATTTTGTGACTTTGGGGCGGCCTTATTTTGCGGATGATTTTGAATTTGACCCAGATGCGGTCAAGAAAAACCTTAAAGATGCCTCGCTCAAAGAATTGCTGCCTGGGCTGGCTGATGCGTTTGAGACCTTGACCGAATTTTCACACGATACGGTTGAAGCTGCCCTCCGGGCCTTTGCTGAAGAAAAGGGAGTCAAAGCTGGATTGCTCATCAACGGTTCACGAACGGCAGTTTCAGGACAGTCAGTTGGACCGAGCCTGTTTGAACTGCTGGTTACCGTCGGTCAGGAACGAACCTGCCGCCGATTAAGAGCTGTGGTTGATCAGATTGCCTGAATGATTGCTTCTTGATGTTCTGTACTGAAAAGAAGTGTCGAAAAAAGCCGATTCATTCAAGTGAGTGAATCGGCTTTTGACATTTGAGGATGGTTTCTGGAATAACCCGCCAATTTGCTGGAAATTCCAAGAATTTGAAGTCAAATCAGGCAATATATTTTGGTGAATCCAATTGCTGGATGATAGAGTCGCTCTACCCTTAACATAAAGAGTCAAACCCAATTGACTCAATATTCACCAGATCCTTATGTTCTCAACGGGTATTCTTCCCCCCAGTCGAACCCGTTGTTGAATTCAAACCAGCCGAAGATTGACGTTTCTTGAGCACAATCCAAAGCTTGTTGAACCAGGTTAAAAATCTCAATCCCAGAAATCTATCTGTCGTCATCTGGAAAAACGGTGATGCCGCCAGTTGGTTTGCCAGTTATTGGTTTTGGATGAACTGATAGGTTGATGCCGCCAGGTTCCAATGTGGGAAGGATTTGGTGAAAGTCGCACATCCCAGGAGAAACCCATATGCGAAAGAAATTTAGCGTTGCTGTCCTGCTTGCTTTGATGATGTGGTTCCCTGTGGTTGCCATTAACGTCACGACACCTGAAGGCGTATTAGACAATCCAGCCGGCGGAGGTGATACCTTAAATGATCCCTTTGTGGCTGATACCTGGTTACGACTCAATGTCCGCGATGGCTCCACCGTTGGAATCACTGACAATTATCCACGGGGCGGAACCGCCTCAGCCTATTTATCAGGCACTGTTGCCAATACATCCAAAGCTGATTTTGAATATTACTGGTCAGATACAACTGGAAAAACCCTTGGAAACCTGACGAATCTCCAGTATGAATGGTACCGCGACCCGGCCAGTACCAACCCGGATGTTCAGCACCCGGCGTTTCGGCTGGCAATTGACGTGGATGGTAATCTCGCCACCACAACTGACCGTGGGTATTTGATTTATGAAGGCGCCTATAATGGGTTGGCTGTGGCACCGGAAGGTGTCTGGCAAACCGTTAATATTACAACCTCTAATTTTTGGTTCCGCTGGTTTGGCCCGCCTGGGCAAACCTGCGAAGTTTATGATCAAACGCTGGCCGAATGGCAGTCGAATCCTCCTCCGGGCGCCTGCTCAGGATTCCCCGATATCAGCAGCAGCACTCTGGTAACCGGGATCAGCTTTGGGATTGGTTCTGGATGGAACGGCGTGTTTCAAGGCGCCGTTGACAATGTTGAACTCACCTTTGCTGGCCAGGACCCGCTGGCTTTTAATTTTGAATTTCCTCCAACTCCGGTTTTGACCAATACGCTCTATGTGGCTGATACCACAAACAATCGAGTTCAGGTCTTTGATTCTGCAACCGCAACCTGGAATCTGGTTGTTGGAACGGATGGGGTGACTGGAGCGGCGCCCAATCGGTTTAATCGCCCTGAAGGCGTAGTTGCCAATAATGGGACTGGGGTTGATCTTCGGGTGTATGTGGCTGATACCGGCAACAACCGGATTCAGTGGTTTGACGGAACAACCTGGGGGACATTTGCTTCGGTTGGGTCAAGCCTGGCCCAGGTTCGGGCCCCGGAAGCGCTGACCCTTGATAGTGAAGGCAATCTGTATGTGGCAGATACGGGCAATGATCGGATTTTACGGTTTGCGACCAATCCGGATGGAAGCCCCGCCGGGAACGCGACCGCGCTGGCAACTGTCGGATTTCTGCGAAATAAGGTCAGTGGCCCCCGAGGACTGGCCATAGATTCAGCCTTCAATCTGTTCATTGCTGATACCGACAATGATCGGATTTTGAAATTGTTGACGGCCAACGATCCTGGATATACCAATGCCACCCCGCCGCCGCTGGCAAATTTTGAAATTATTGCCACGAGCGGTGGGTCAATCAATCCTGGAAAGGTCAGGGATCCAGAAGGTGTTGCCGTTGACGCGGCTGGAAATCTGTACGTGGCTGATACCGGTAACAACCGGGTGATTGAGTTTATCGGTGCGACACCAGGGCCTGTGACGGTTCTGGCAAGTTCCGGTTCGACATTGGGTGGTGCCATTGGGAAAGTTCGGCTCCCGGAGGGAATCACGGTCACTGATTTTAGTGGGGTTGAAACATTGCTGGTGGCAGATTCGGGAAACAATCGTGTCCAGCAGTTTCCACTGGCTGGGGGCACCTGGGAAGCCGTAAGTGGCACTCCGAACCCGCCTCAAACCGGACAATCTGGTAGCTCAATTGGACAATTCCGTGCGCCGAGCGGTGTGCGCTAAGAAAAAATCCAACCTTGCTTCACAAAAGCACATTCATCGCGTGGGTACCTGGCAAAGGTGGCCACGCGATATTTTTTGAGAGCCTGCAGAGGAAAGCGATTGCAAATTGCGTGACAACCAGCCAGAGTTTGAGTCACTCCTCATCGAACAATTCCAGGCCAATTCTCTTTGGAAACCCAAAAATCTATGCTGAAAAACAAACTGGTGATCTGGTTCGCCACCGGGTGGTTGTGTGTCGGGCTCGTAGGAAATCACGTGACGGCTCAGGAACCACACGCTTTACCGGAGCGTGAAAATCAGGTTCCACAAGCCTGGGTGAATCATCAACTGCGACCGCTTCGCAAATTTGGGCAGCCTCAACTGCCAGCTCTCTTTCCATCTTCATTTGATCGGTGGCGAATTTCACCCCAGCCTCAATATCTGAGTAGTGCCGCATTACCAGTTCGAGTCAGTCAGAATCTGGTGCCTTCGGATCGTGGTTCGCAAGCTGAAACCCAGGCGGAGCCGCACGTGGCCGTCAATCCTGACAACCCAACCAATCTGATTGCCACCTATCAGGACAGCCGGTTTGCCAATGGGGGTGCCCTGGCGTTGACCTATGCGACCAGTTTTGATGGCGGCCAGACGTGGATAGAAAGTGTGGTGCCAGGGCTCAGTCGGGTTAGCGGAGGTCCCTGGGATCGGGCAACGGATCCGTGGGTGGCTTTTGGATCTGATAATCGAGCGTATCTGGTGAGTCTGGCCTTTCAAGAGCGATCACCCGAGAATGAAATTGCCGTCAGTTCCTCAACGGATGGCGGATTAACCTGGGGAAGCCCCGTCACCGTCATCCGCTCCATTGATAATTTTAACGACAAAGAAACCATCACCGTTGACACCAGCCCGGCCAGTCCTTTTCGAGGAAATGTCTATGTCACCTGGGATGCCAATGTGTTTGGTTCGGATGGGGCGACCATTCGTCAGGAACTGGTTCTTTCTCGTTCGACCGACCAGGGGCAAACCTGGAGCGATCCAATCAAGATCCGCCGCAAAGGCGCCAATATTGGGGTGATTCCCAGAGTGGGCCCGGATGGAAGCCTGTACACGGTGTGGGCGGGTGGCTCAATCCAGGGAAACCGGATCTGGCTTTTTTTCTCAAAAAGTATGGATGCTGGCCAAACCTGGTCGAAACCCAAAAAATTGCAGGAAATGACCAATCGAGGCATTGCTGGTGCCCGGACGGGTGATTTTTTGCCCTCATTTGATGTGGATCCAGTTTCAGGGGAATTGTTCGTTGGCTGGCAGGATGCCCGCTGGACAGGCATTGATCAGGTTACACTCATTTCTTCGCGTGACAAAGGCGAGACCTGGACAGCGCCCCGACGCGTCAGTTCAGTCACTGACGATGCCCCATGTTTTACGGTTTCAGTGGCCACCAACCCAAACGGTGACGTTGCGGTGAGCTACTACAGCTTTGCTCATGACCCGGAACGACGCTTTCTGACTGACCTGTTTCTTCAGGTTTCAACGGATGGCGGAAAGACGTTTGGGACGCCGCAACGAGTAACCCCAGCTTCGTTTGATTTGCGCTATGCCGCCCAGGCACGAGGGTTCTTTCTGGGAGATTACATTGGTCTGGCCGGATCAAGTGCCGGGTTTCATTTGCTTTGGGTTGGGACTGACCTGCCATCGGCCTTTGACAACTTTCGGCGTCAGCCAGATGTGTTTTTTGCCACGGTGCCATAAACCTGTCCTGACCGCACGGTTTCAGAAGCAGAAACCACGAACCACACGAACTACACGAAAAAAGACCTGCTTGCTTCAAGGAAGAAAAAAAGGCGTCACCACATTGGCGACGCCTGAAAACCTGACACCATGACACCGTGGCAGGTAAGATCATTGAGGGCTGAAGACATTGGGCTCAGGGCTTGGGGCTGAAAACTCGCAAGCTCGGGGCTGAAGGAAACAAAGGGTTTCATTCTTCATTCTTCATTCTTCATTCTTCATTCTTCATGCTCGATTCTTCATTCCAATAGATTTACCAGATTTCACACCCTTCACCACGAACCATTGGTTGATTGGCCTGGCATCCAAAGGCTTTGGCAAAGGCCGGCATGTTGGAAAGTGGGCCATTGATGCGGAATTTAGCCGGTGGATGTTCGTCAGTGCTGACCTGCAGCCGGAGGAATTCCGGGCGGGAATTGGCTCGCCAGACTTGTGCCCAGCCCAGGAAAAACCGTTGTTCAGGTGTAAATCCATCAATGTCTTTGGGACGTGGTTTGCCAGCCAGTGATTTCTGGAAAGCGTTATAGGCCAGATTCAGTCCACCCAGGTCGGCAATGCTTTCGCCCAGTACCAGTTGGCCGTTCACATTCACGCCTTTTTCGACTTCATAAGCTGAAAATTGCTTTTCAATGCACCCGGCCCGTTCCACAAAACTGGTTTCGTCGGATTTGGTCCACCAGTCTTTGAGGTTGCCTTCTTTGTCAAACTGGCGTCCAGAGTCATCAAACCCGTGAATGATTTCGTGTCCGATCACCGCGCCGATTCCACCGTAATTGATTGCATCATCGGCATTTGGGTCAAAAAACGGTGGTTGCAGAATCCCAGCCATGAACACAATTTCGTTGAAGAGTGGGTTGTAATAGGCGTTGACTTCCTGCGGTGGTGAAAACCATTCGGTTTTATCAATCGGTTTGCCGATTTTGGCCAGATCCCGTTTGTATTCAAATTGCCTGGCTGCCATCACGTTGGCGGCATAGGAGTCGCGGGTAATGGTGAGGGAAGAGAAATCACGCCATTTGTCGGGGTATCCGATTTTGGGTGTAATCGTGGCAAGTTTTTCCTGGGCTTGCTTTTTGGTCTCCGGGCTCATCCAGCTCAACGTGTCAATCCGGTCGCTCAAGGCACCTGAGATATTTTTCAGGATTTCCAGGACTCGCTTTTTGGATTCAGGGCTAAAGTGTTTTCGAACAAACTCCTGACCAACCGCTTCACCAAGATACTTGTGAGTTGCGCTGACGACTTTGATCCAGCGGGGTTGCTGTTCTTTGGCGCCGCTCAGGTATTTGTTGTTGAACTCAAAATTCTGGTCCACAAATTTGGCCGACAGGTAGCCAGCGGTGCTGTCAACCAGATGCCACTGGAGATAGGTCTTCCAATCATTGATGGAAATGTCGGTCATAAAGCCGTTGACCGCTTTCATAAATTCCGGTTGCGCCACGTTGACCTGCAGGAATTTCGGAGGATTGACGACCTGGAAAAAGTTCTTCCATTTGATTGACGGGGTGAGTTTTTGGAATTCTTCCTGGGTCATCAGGTGATAGACCGCATTGGGGTCGCGCAATTGCACTGGCGTCATGGATTTTTCAGCCAGTTTAGTTTCAATTGCCAGGATAGCTTTGGCTTTTTCGGTGGTGGATGCCGGGTCTTCGCCGATCAATTCCAGCATTTTGGCGACATGCTTGACATACTCTTCGCGGGTTTTGACCGATTTTTCATCGGTTTTGGTGTAGTAATCCCGATTTGGCAGTCCTAATCCGCTTTGATTCACGCCGGCAATGACCTTGCTGCTGTCTTTGAGGTCTACGTCTGAGCCAAACTTAAACGGTGTGGTCACCCCAATCGTCTGAAAGTGGGCAAAGGTCGTGAGCAAGTCATCGGCATTGCGAATTCCATCAATTCGCTTTAATTCCGGCTGGAGCGGTTTGATGCCGGCAGCTTCGATTTTGTCGAGGTCCATGCCTGAGGCATAAAAATCGCCGATTTGCTGTTCCGTGCTCCCTTTGGTTGCTTTGGTATTGGCGGCAGCCTGTTCCAGGATCGTGCGCATCCGGTCCTGATTTTGTTTGTGGACGTCGTTAAAGGTATCCCAGGCCGGGTAGGCACCTGGAATCGGGGTTTTTGCCACCCAGCCGCCATTGGCAAACTGGTTGAAATCTTCGCAGGGTTTGCATTTGGTATCCAGATTGGCTGGATCAAAACCCGGATTGGTCGGGGCTTTTGGGTGATTGGCCAGGGTCGTAAACGGACCGGCCAGGAAACTCAGGGCGAGTGCTCCAACGAACAATTTTTGGCCGAACAAACGCATGTGTGATGATACCTCAAGATGAATTCAGTTCCGGTTTCTGCGAATCCGGTTGTGATCGGAATGATTTGCAGGGTGAACGCAGACGCCGAAAAAGAAAAAGAGTTTGAAACAGCGAGTGCTGTTTGGCGATGCGTTCGATTTGAATTTTGGATTGGTTTGAGCCTGTGAATGCCCCCCTTAACGAAGCAATCCGTGATTTGGTTCAGGGAGAAAATTCCAAAACAGAAAGAACCTTGCCTGGAGAACGGGCAAACCCGTATAAAGCAGTCCCCCCGCTTTAATTTGCTCACCATGGTTGCTGGTTTTTGCAACACGTGCCTATGAAAGCTGATGAACTTTTAGGGCTCTATCTCAAAGGTGAACGGTCCTTTGCCGGTGTTGACCTGTCAGGTGCTCAACTCGTTGGTGCCGAACTGATTGGCGTTGACTTGACTGATGCCAATTTGAGCCGGGCTGATTTAACCGGAGCAGATTTGACTGGCGCAAATCTGACTCGAACCAATTTAACGGGCGCGACGCTCAACGGAATCCTGGCTGACAATACCTGTTTTCAAGACACCATTTTGCCAACCGGGGAACGATGGACGGCATTTGTGCTGGTTAATGAAGGAAGCGATGGATCCGGTTGGTGCCGAAACCCAGTTGATCGGCGCTGGCCTCCGAGGTGGCTGGCCGCGCACAGTGCTTCTCAGCGACGGTTACGGAAACTGGCCTGGATCAGTCCTGAACTGGCTCGAATTGTCGTCCGGAATCCAAATTGTGGGTCTCGATTGCTCAAAAAACTCAGCCATTATCCAGACGAGCAGGTTCGCAAAGGGGTTTTCACTCATCCCAAAACACCTTCAACCTGTATTCTGGCGTTACACGCTGAGTTTGCCGACGAGCTAGCAGTGGCACTCTTAAAGGCTCCCCCAGATGAACTCCCGATTTCAACTCTAACCACACTGATTGAGCACCAGTGTGGTTCCCTGACATTTTTGGAACGAGTGGAACAGTGTTTGAACCGGATTCCACCTTTTCCAGCCGCCCGGCCAGTTTTGGAAGCACTTGCTAAAAACCCCGAGACTCCATCGTCAGTCCTGGTACGATTGGCTCGCGGACCGCTGGCCAGGTACCTGCTTCGGCATTTGCTGCGTCATCCAAACATAGATGGACCAACTCTGGCCGCGCTGGCCCGGTTTCGACTCCTCGAAAGTCAGATGGAAATTGCTGGCTATCCAGCCACACTCCCCACCACGCTGGAGCAACTGGCTTATGTTGCGCCAGATGTTGATCGGTTGATCGCTGCCCACCCGGCCACGCCACACCATGTTTTAGAGCAACTTTCCTTCCGCACAGATAGCAATTATGGTCGGGATATTCGAATCAACGTGGCCCGCAATCCAGGCAGTTCGTGGCGTATTCTGGAGCGGCTGATCCAGGATTCACATGAATGGGTTCGCACGGCGGTGCTTGAGAATCCGGCACTCCCCTGGGAAGAAATCCAGGCTCGGATCAATTATTTGCCAGAATCAGTATTGGCGCAGCTTGCCAGACATCCAGCCATACCGGGAACGTTTTTGCAGGTGCTGGCGGAAAATCCTGGTCGGATACTCCGTGGCGCCGTCGCCAGGCATTCGCAAACCCCGCTTTCAATGCTCGAATCCTGGATGGATGGCGAGACGTGGCTTCGAGCTGAACTGGCGCACAACCCAACGCTACCAGCCGTGTGGCTTGAAAAACTGGCTCAGGATGCCTCGGCAGCCGTTCGGGTTGGAGTTGCCCGCAATCCGGCGACCCCGGCTGGATTATTGCGCCAACTGGCTTGTGACCCAGACCGAAGCGTTCGGCTTGGGGTTGCAAAAAATCACCAGTCACCGGGTGACGTCCTGGAGGTATTGTTTCAAGCGGATCCGGGCAATGCCAACCTGTTTGAGGCTTTGCTGGCTCATCCCCATTTACCTGGATCTGTACTGGAAGATATGGCAACCCGGTGGCCGCGAAACCGTCAGATTGCCCGGCATCCAAATGCCACCAGCAAACTCAAGGAAAAGATATTGGGAAAAAGTTGAATACCCTCTCAACTTCTTCTGCCTTTTTCATGCTCAATATCTTCATCGACCACGGCGGCTACAAAAAAATATTTTCCACACCCTGACCCTTTTCCAGGTCTTTTCTTGTTTACCCCAATAAGAGAGGTTGTAAGTGGTATTGCATCACCACGAATACAGACCCTCCGCCTCTTCATTTTCCTCAAACATATTTTTTCTCCTCTTTAGAAGGGATTGCCCTGTCATCCCAGGAAGCGATTTTTTGATGCCGAGCCTGAAATCCAAAGTGCCTGGAATACAATGGCGTCCCTATCTTTTGAGTGCGCTGCTCTTTGCGCTTTCTTATCCTTCATTTCCGTGGATTCGCCTTGAAGTTCTAGCCTGGGTCTGGATGGTCCCGATGTTGCGGGCGCTCCGGTCGGTTGAGTCGTTCTGGCGGTTTATCTTGCTGGCTGGAGTAACCATGCTGAGTGGCTGGACGATTGCCATGTCCTGGTTAGCCTGGGGAAATGCTGTTGGTGCAATGGCGATTGTCGTTCTGGTGAGTGTGGTCACAACGGTGCCGTTTGCCGTTTTTTATGTGATTCAAAAAGCACTTGGCCGACGATGGGCGCTCCTGACGTTGCCAGTGGTCTGGACAGCCTGGGAATGGTGCTATCAAAACGTTGACGGGATGGTCGCCTGGCCCGGAATTGCTGTCACCCAGCACAAGCTGACGTGGCTGATTCAGTACATTGATATCACTGGAATGTGGGGCATTGTCTTCTGGCTGGTGTCGCTGAATGTGTTGATTGTGATGGCGGTTGAAAACAGGGGACAGGGGACAGGGGGCAGGGGGCAGGGTATAGAAACTGAAGATCGAGTTCCGGGTTTGGGCAGGGAAGTTGCTCACTCAATTCTTCATTCTTCATTCTCAATTCTTCATTCTCAATTCTTCATT